>JBKJOH010000279.1:0-12946 GCA_046593295.1 Polaromonas sp.
GAAGACCGCTGCACCAGCGACGGGCTGTTGATGATGGCCAGCTCATTGAACACGGCACTGACATTCTCGACCCGCGTGACCACCTGCTCCACCAGTTTTTTATCCTGCTCGTTGAGGACCTCGCCGGTGAGCAGCACCTGCCGGTTGTAGCTGGTCACACTGACCCGCGCCCGGCTGCCTATGTTGTCGCGCAGACGGATCATCGCGCGCAACTCGATGCCCTGGTCTTCAAGCTGCGCGCCCGAGGTGCGCCGGTCAATGGCCACCAGCGCACCGCCGGCCACCGCACCACCGATCACAAGGGGAAAACAAGCGGTCAGACCGCCACCCAGGACCGCTGCGGTGCAGACCGTCAGCATCAGCCTTTTAAAAATCACCGTCGGCTTTTGCGTTGCTTTGAATGTCATCAAGTGTTCTCCTGATCGCCAAGTAACTGGGTGTCCACACCATCGCAAATGCAGTGAAGGACGAGAAGATGCACTTCCTGGATGCGCGCGGTGCGGTCATGTGGCACGCAGATGTGAACATCGGTTTCGCGCAGAGCGTGGGTGATTTTTCCGCCGCCCTTGCCGGTCAGCGCCACCACGGTCATCTCGCGCTCATGTGCCGCTTCAATGGCGGCCAGCACGTTGGATGAATTGCCGCTGGTACTGAGCGCCAGCAACACATCGCCCGCACCGCCCAGCGCCCGCACTTGCTTTGAAAAAATGACGTTGAAGTCGTAGTCATTGGCAATCGCCGTGATGATGGAGCTATCAGTCGTCAGCGCAATCGCCGCCAGCTCGGGCCGCTCGCGTTCGTAGCGGCCTATAAATTCAGCCGCAAAGTGCTGCGCGTCTGCGGCAGACCCGCCATTGCCACACGCCAGTACCTTGCCGCCACTCGTGACGCTGGCCAAAATAGCATGGACGGCCGCGGCGATGGGTTTGGACAATATCTGCGCTGCCTGGTATTTCAGGTCGGCACTGTCGATGAAGTGCTGTTCGATACGTTGTTCAAGCATGGCTCAATGATAGCGGGTCGAAATATGTGAGTTGTAATGATATGTCGTGATTTCTCCAACCGCGTCAATTTATTTGTCGCAATAAATTTTAAGCGTCACTTAAAATGACGCAATACTATGCCTCTGGCACCAACAAATTGAGAACATGCCGAGAATCACCCCAAAAACTGAGCTTGATCGACTGGTTGATCTGATCTCGACTCATCCCAATGGCATCGGGATAGATGCCATCGCCAAGATGCTGGACAACGGCATGTTGCGCCGCACTCTGCAGCGCCGATTGGCGCTGTTGGTAGCGCAAGGACGGCTGCAGGTGCGGGGCGAGGCGCGATCTGTCCATTACGTTCACCCCCCGCAAGCCATCGAAGGATTCGCATCCAGCAGTCAGTCGCAAACGACGCAAGCTTCCGTCGAGCTCTATGTTCCCACGTCGCCAGAGGGCCAAGAAATCAAAGCTTACGTGCGTCAGCCTCGTACGCTGCGTCCGCCGGTCGGCTACAAGCTGGCGTTTCTGGAGCAGTACCACCCCAATCACACAGCCTATCTGCCGCAAGGCTTGCGGGATCAGCTGCACGCATTGGGCAGGTCTCCCGCACACCAAACACCCGCTGGCACCTTTGCTCGCGACATCCTCAATCGCTTGTTGATAGACCTGTCGTGGGCTTCGTCACAACTGGAGGGCAATACCTACAGCAGACTCGACACAAAGCGCTTGATCGAGTTCGGCCAAGTCGCTGAGGGCAAGGGCGCGCTTGAAACTCAAATGATCTTGAATCACAAGCAAGCTATTGAATACCTGGTGCTTGATCCTGCGCATGCCCAATTGACTCCCGATACCATCATCACGCTGCACGCTTTTCTGTCGGATGGTCTGATGGCCGATCCAGCAGCGGTTGGTCGCATTCGTCGCCGGGCGGTAGAGATCGGAGGCAGCGTGTATTTGCCCGTCGCCTTGTCACAGCGGCTGGAGGAACTGTTTGGCATCGTCATCCAGATGGCAGCAGAAATTCACGACCCTTTCGAGCAGGCTTTCTTCCTGATGGTGCATTTGCCCTACCTGCAACCGTTTGAAGATGTGAACAAGCGCGTGTCGAGGCTGGCGGCGAACATACCGTTCATTCGCCATAACCTGTGCCCTTTGTCCTTCATCGACGTGCCACAGCAAGCCTACGTGGATGCCATGATCGGCGTGTACGAACTGGGTCGCGTCGAACTTCTGCTTGACGTTTTCGTCTGGGCCTACGAGCGGTCATGCCAGCAATACGTTGCGGTCAAGCAAAACCTCGTACCGCCAGACATTTTTCGTCTGCGATACCGTCAAGCCTTGAGCGAAGTGGTAGCCGCCATCGTTCAAAACGACGAGGCCGCGACTGAAGTGACCGTCAATACCAGAGTGCCGTCCACGGTGGCAGCGCCCGACAAAGGCCATTTCATCCAATTGGTTCTGGAGGAGTTCGTCGCCCTGCATCCGGGCAACGCGGTGCGCTTTGGAATCAGACCCTTGGAGCTTGCCGCTTGGAAAGAAAGGCATGGTGGAGCGAGTTGACTTGAGAGTTATTGGGGTCAGACACCAATTTCGCTGCGGTGCGAGGCACCGCTCCCGGAGGGCGAGCCGAAGGCTCGGCGAATTTGGGCTCTGACCCCAAAAACTCTAAGCATCAAACGCCGAGCGCAGCCACTCGATACTCGCAGCGACAAGGGCATCCGGCCCGCCCTGCACCAGTACCACGTCAAAACGGCATGGTGGCGGGCTGGCCAGTCGCATCAGGTAATAGCGAGCGGCAAAAATAATGCGCCGCTGTTTGGCGGTGCCAATGCTGGCACTCGCTCCACCATGCGACTGGCTGGAGCGCTGGCGCACCTCGACAAACACCAGCGTGCCGTCTTTGTCACGCATGATGAGGTCAATCTCCCCGCCACCCCGACCCGGTGTCCGATAATTGCACTCTAACAGCCTGAGCCCGGCTTCGAGCAGGTAGGCCAATGCCAGCGCCTCCGCTGCATCGCCGCGTTTTTTGGTTGTAGTCCTGTTGGCTGTGTTGGTGTTAGGCTGAGTCGCTTTCACATTGTCCTTTACGCCATCTTTCTCAACCTGTTTTCTGGAAAACCACATTGAATGCATCCTTCGAGCTGGCACTTGGCGCGGCAAAAGCTGCTGCCGGTATGCAGCATTATCCAGAAAGCACGCTGTATGTCGTGGCCACACCGATTGGCAACCTGGCCGACATCAGCCTGCGCGCGCTGCATGTGCTGCAACTGGCCAGCGTGATTGCCTGCGAAGACACGCGCCACTCGCAAGGCTTGCTGCGCCAGTACGGCATTGAAAAAATCCTGCTCGCGGTGCATCAACACAATGAGCTTGAAGCCGCTGTCGGCATCATCGAGCGCTTGAGGCGTGGTGAGCGTGTCGCCTACATCAGCGATGCCGGTACGCCCGCCGTCAGCGACCCCGGCGCGCGGCTGGCTGCCGCCGTGCGCAACGCAGGGCTGGCCATCATGCCGCTGCCCGGTGCCAGCAGTGTGACCACAGCGCTCAGTGCAGCGGGTATTTCGGGTGATTCAGGATTTATCTTTGCCGGCTTTTTGCCCAGCAAGGCAGGTGAGCGCGACCTCTCTGTTGTGGGCTTGCAAGCCGAAACACGCGCGGTCGTCATCATGGAAGCACCGCACCGCATCGAGGCCTTGGCACAAGCCTTGGCACCACTGGGCGAGCGCCTCGTCACCGTGTGCCGCGAGTTGACCAAACAGTTTGAAGAGATTGCCAGCGTTGCGGCCAACGCCATGTCCGCCTGGCTGGCTGCCAATGTGCAACGCACGCGTGGCGAGTTTGTGCTGGTGCTGCACCCCATAGCGAAGGAATTGCAGGTATTGCCGCAAGACGACGGCCTGCGCGTGCTGCAACTGCTGCTGGCGCAACTGCCGCTTAAAACCGCCGTCAAACTGGCAGCCGACATCACGGGCGCGCCGCGCAATGATTTGTACGACAGCGCCTTGAAGCTCAAGAAGGCAGAGGCCAAGTGAACCCCAACGCCGACAAGCTCTGGCCTGGCCCACGCTGGGCGCTGGCGATGCTGCTTGCGCTGCTGGGTATGCTGGGGCCGTTTTCAATTGACACCTATCTTCCGGCCTTCTCTGGCATTGCCCAATCACTGGGGGCAACGCCGGGCGAGATGCAGCAAACGCTGTCAAGCTATCTGTTTGGTTTTGCTTTCATGAACCTGTTTCATGGTGCGCTGGCTGACAGCTTTGGCCGCAGGCCGGTGGTGCTGTGGGGCGTGGCGATTTTTACTCTGGCTTCTGCCGGCTGCGCCCTGTCGGAAAGCATTGGGCAACTGGTTTTTTTCAGGGCACTACAGGGCCTGTCTACCGGTGCCGGCATCGTGGTGTCGCGCGCCGTGATACGCGACATGTTTCCGCCAGCGCAGGCGCAGCGGGTGATGAGCCAGGTCACGATTTATTTTGGTGTAGCGCCAGCCATTGCGCCCATCGTTGGCGGCTGGCTGCTGGTGCATACCGGCTGGCACAGCATCTTCTGGTTTCTGACTGGCGTTGGCGTGCTGCTGTGGTTTGCCAACTACCGCTTTTTGCCCGAGACGCTGCACGTCAGCCAACGCCAGCCTTTTGAAGTCCGGCATTTGATGCGCGGCTACCGGCAGCTCGGCTCCAGTCCGCGCTTTGTGTTGCTGGCGCTGGCCAGTGGCGTGCCTTTTAACGGCATGTTTTTATATGTGCTGTCAGCACCGGCTTTTTTGGGTGACCTGTTGCACCTTGCACCGACCGAATTTTTCTGGTTCTTTTTGCTCACCATCAGCGGCATCATGTCGGGCGCGTGGCTCAGTGGGCGACTGGCCGGCAAGATACCGCCCAAGCAGCAGATTCGCCACGGCTTTGTCATCATGCTGGCGATCTCACTTTTTAACCTCGTTGCCAATTGGCTGTTTGCGCCGCAGGTGTGGTGGGCGTTGATCCCGATTGCCCTGTTTGCATTTGGCTGGGCGCTGATGGTGCCGGTGGTCACACTGCTGGTGCTGGACTTGTACCCCGAGCGGCGCGGCATGGCATCGTCATTGCAGGCCTTTATAGGGTCAACCGCCAACGGCATCGTGGCCGGTGTGCTGGCCCCGCTGGTGATGCACTCAGCCCTCGGACTGGCCAGTGCGTCGCTGATGATGATGTGCGTCGGTCTGCTGGCTTGGGTTTACCTGCACCACCGCTGGCCCGAGATCGGACGGGCCGTATCCAGTAGCGATGCAAGCAGTGATGCCCCTTGACAATCCCCCACAGCATCAACCCATGAACGACCCCACCCAACCACCGCAACCCTTGCTAGAAAAACCGCAGGGCGCAGAGGCAAGGGAGTTTTTGTTCACGCTTCCCATGGGCAAGCCGAACATGAAATTTCTGCTGGCGCATCCGGCCAATTTCATAGCGCTGGGTTTTGGCTCAGGCCTTAGCCCCATCGCACCCGGCACTGCGGGTACGCTGTGGGCTTGGCTGGCTTACCTGCTCTTGCAGCCGTATCTAACCGCCATGCAAATTGGTTGGCTGATTGTGCTGTCTTCACTTATTGGCTGGTGGGCCTGCACCGTGGCCGCCAAAAATATGGGCATCGCCGACCCCGGCAGCATTGTGTGGGACGAGGTGGTGGCCTTCTGGCTGGTGCTGTGGCTGGTCATGCCGACAGGTTTTTACGGACAGCTCGCAGCGTTTGTGCTGTTCCGCTTTTTTGATGCGGTGAAGTTAGGCCCCATGGCCTGGGCTGACAAAACCTTCAAGGGTTTTGGCTGGCGCGGCGGCTTCGGCATCATGCTTGACGACTTGCTTGCCGCCTTCTGCACTCTGCTCGTCATCGCCATCTGGAGCTTCTGGTGAAAACTGAAACGCTATTAAATCAGGAGCTGGTAACGCCCGTATCTATTGGGCTACTGGCCGATTTACTCATCAAAAAAGGTCTTTTTCTGGCTACCGCAGAGAGTTGTACCGGCGGTTTGATATCTGCCGCCTGCACAGACCTGGCGGGCTCCAGCGCCTGGTTTGAGCGCGGCTTTGTGAGCTATTCAAACGCTGCCAAAACCGAGTTGCTGGGCGTGGATGCAGCGTTGATCACCCAACACGGCGCAGTCAGTGAAGAAGTCGTACGCGCCATGGCGCAGGGCGCGATTGCACACTCAAAAGCACAGGTCGCCGTGGCCGTCACCGGCGTGGCCGGGCCAACTGGTGGCAGCAAGCGCAGGCCTGTAGGCACCGTCTGGTTTGGCTGGTCGGTCGGCGGGGTGGTGAGCTCGGAGTGCATGCAGTTTGATGGCGACCGGGTAGCCGTGCGGGCGGCTACGGTGCGGCATGCGGTGCAACGGCTGGTCAGCCTGCTGGGCTAGAGATTTTTGAAATTGCGCAGCGTTGCATTGAGTTTGCTCAGTCGGCTTTGATTGGCGGCATCACCCGGCAAATGCCCGGCGAGGGTGGTTTCGAAGTCTGCACTTTCAAACAGGTTCGAGGACTCTTGCGCCAAGTAGGCGCGCAGTTCGCCGGGCATGACACCTCACTCGCCATACGGCGGGGGCTTTTTTATGCTGCTTGTGCAAAGTCCACTAAGGCCTGCGCGTCATTGGATGCAGCAAACACGGCACCGAGATTTACCAGATCGCGACGAACTTCTTCAAAAGCCCCAAAGCGTTCGGTATCTGCGGGGGGCTGCGTCACGGCCAACAGCAAGGACTTCGGCATGGCCTTGACGCGCTCCAAATGGCGCAAGCGGCCTAACCACTGATTGCCGTGATCAAGAATCCGCAGCGGATCGTCGTAAGCCAGATGCATGGGCTTGATGACGCGCAGCGCCCGCCCCTCTTCGTCCAACTCCGCAAATGGCACTGCAAACTGCAAGGCACCGGCACCCAGCTTGGCACGATGAAACCGCTCGCCCAAGCCTTCACGTCGCAACACCCCACGCACCGCCTTTTCAATCAACTTTTCTTGATATTCAGGCGTAGTGAAGTCGTGCTCCACGTAGTGATCAAACAACTCGCTTAACTTGACTTGCGGGGATTCCGCCATCACCGCGCGAACGCCAGAAAACCGAAACAGGGCTTCGCGGGGACGCACCAGATCGTCAAACACCCGCTGCGCTGCTTCTTTGCCTTGAGCGCCGCTACCGAGCCATGGCGCGGCCATTTCGCGCGTTCGGGCCAGTTCTTCTGTAAAAGCGGCCACCCCCTGTGCGAACACCCGTCTATCCAGTTTGTCGAAAAAGGCGCTCAGACGGCGCCACTTGTTGGACAGTTGAAAATCAAAATAACGCGCAGTCGGCGCAAACATCACGATGCCGACGTTGGCGAACTCCTCCGTTTCTGCATAAGGCAGAAAACGAATAATGGAATAACGAGCAACGTGTGTCATTGGAAACCTCTCTCAAGCTGGGCACGAAGCGACAGCCGACGCTTGATCACGTCAAAGTCTACCTGAACCGGCAAAGTCTGTGCTTCGCCATCCAACCACAACCATTCTGGCGGAATGCCTTGCACCGCCGCATCGAAGCACGACAAAGCAGCATCCAACAGCGCTGACATCTCCGCACGGCAAACCAAATCGCCAAACACCGTGTCAGCCTCCTGGCGGAAAACATGGGTTGCAAAAAAAGATGCCTCATCAAAATCGGCATCAAACGCTAAATTATGATCAATCACCAGTAGCTTGCTCTCAGATGCACGCCAAAGCAAGTTGGGATTGCCGCCATGGGGCGACAGCGAGCGGTCGGCATTTTCCACCCACCAGTCAAAGGCCAACAGCATGCGTCTTTGGTCCGCATCCAGGCGATTGAGTTGCGTCACGGCAAACTCCTGCACACCCGACTGCTGCAGCGAACCAAACACCGTCCCGTGCCCCAACGCGCTGGCCTCTGGACCGAGCGCCAATGCCAGCTCTGGCGGTACTTGCAACAGTGAAAACGACGGGATGGGCAGACCTAAATGCCGCGCAAGCTGCGCACAAATCCACTCCGCAATCAGGCCTCGCTGCGTGGTCTCACGCCCTTTAGCTACGTACAGTGCATCGTCCTCGGCGCGCACCAAAAAAGGCCGCGTCATACCCTGCTCCAGACGGCGCACGATTTCGATTACTTGCAATGTGGTCATGAGCAAAGTCCCGGCATACCAGCATCCACCACCGCATGCGTGCCATCCTCAATGCCAAACACCAGATAGCCACGCGGCTTGCCCAGCAGGCAGGCCGAATTGGCAAGCGCAGAAAGGTATTCGCCAATGGCCTGCGGCTCGTAACGATTGGTCTTGAACTCCAGCCACTCGGATTCACGTGGCTCGGCGCGTAGGCGGTCTAGCAGGGCGGTGAGGTCGGCGGTGTTCATTTTTGGCCGATCTTCATGCGACTCTCAAAACCTGTAGCCGCACAATCTTTTCTTGTGCCAAAGGGTCAACAATGACCTCGCGCAGACACGTGACCTTAACGCTCCGTCGAAGCATAGCCTCTATGTACGATTGGTCTGCTTGGTTCCCCACGACCGAGAAACGATAGTCCTTCATGGGCAACACCTGCCCGTCAAAGACGCGTAGTTTGCCGCTGTCCTCAAATTTATTAAAGTCAAAGATCTCGCAGTCCAGCTCCATTGGTTGTGGGTCAATGACGCTGGGAATATCGAAGAAAGTAGCTTCGTTTTGCGAAATTCGTATGCCGGAATCGGAGTGTCTTTCGGCAAGGGAGAACGAACTGATGGTGCCCGCTGTCACATTTTTGGCCATATCCACGTAGACACGCTGGCTAGCCTTTGCAATGTTGTACACAGGCCCGTTGTAGATATTAGTTTGTGTCCCATTGTTCACACTCAACGTGCCATCTCCACTGTTTTGATATGTCGGCTGATCGCCCTGTTTTACAGCACCATAAGCAAACTTTAGTAACTCGTAGGCTTGCTTGGCATACTCCCATATCCCCGCCGGGCCTAACGCACCAAGCAATGGAAATGTGGTCTGAACCCCAGTCAACACGAGATCCATCCAGCTATCTAGCGACGAATGCTTGACCCCCTTTGTAACCAGAAAGAATTTTTGTCGCTCCTCCGCAGTAAACCGCGCACGCCCTGAAAGACCCAAGTAAGCGCGATCAAGAATCGTTTGGGATGCCTCGAATCCTTGCAGCAGCAAGTGCACTGGTATCCCGCTCTCAAAAGCGCGGCCATCCATGTGCAAATCAATTTGCACTGCCCGTTGCGGATCCTCCAACTGAATCAAGCTCATACCGTTCTCCCATTTAGTCTTTTGTGAACGCTTTACCCAACGTCGCCTGCCGCAGCGCCTGAGCGCGCGTGAGGTTGGTATCGACATCGGCCTCGACTTCGCGGACGATGGACAGCGTCGCGCCCTCCTTCTTGGCCTCTGATGTCATGCTGTCCCTCTTCAAACCATTCTAGGGGACTTGGTAACGCTTTGATACTGCAGAGCGACCCAGCAGTGCCGGTGATTCTTGGACTTAAGCTGACAAGTTCGGTGTAGAGTTGTGGGATATTGGGGTCAGACACCAATTTCGCTACAGTGCAAGCACTGCACCCTACGGGCGAGCCAAAGGCTAGTCGCATTTGGGCTCTGACCCCAAAAACCCACTTAACTGGAAGCACACCATGACATGGTTTGAAGGATTCGAGCAGCGCAGCTTTGAGGTTAATGGCACGTCCATCAACGCGCGGTTTTCGCACACCACGCCCGGTGATGCGCTGCGCCCGGCGCTGCTGCTTTTACACGGCTTTCCGCAGTCGCATGTGATGTGGCATCGGGTGGCAAAACAGCTTGCCAAAGATTATTTTCTGGTCCTGCCTGACTTGCGTGGCTATGGGGACTCATCCAAAACGCCGGGCCTGCCGGACCACAGCAATTACAGCAAGCGCAACATGGCGCATGACATGGTGGCGGTGATGGACGCGCTGCATGTCGGCGACTTCTTTTTGTGCGGCCATGACCGAGGTGGCCGCGTGGCACACCGCTTGGCGCTGGACCATGCGGCCCGCGTCAAAAAGCTCTGCGTGATTGACATCGCGCCCACGCTTGACATGTATGAAGGCACCAGCATGACCGCGCCCTACATGGACTTTGCGCGGGCCTACTACCACTGGTTTCACATGCTGCAGCCCGCGCCGCTGCCCGAGATCATGATGGGAGCCAACCACCTGGAGACCGCTGTGGCCTACCTGCACGCCAAGCTAGGCGGCTGGGGCAGTGCAGGCCTTGGCTACATTGAGCCGCAGGCGCTGGCTGAATATGAACGCTGCTTTTGCAATGCCGAGGCGCTGCACGCGGCCTGCGAAGACTACCGCGCCAGCGCCGCTATTGATTTAAAGCACGAACGCGAAAGCCGCGAGCACGGCCACAAGATAGTCTGCGATTTGCTGGTGCTGTGGGGTGAGCGCGGGGTGGTCAATCGTTTGTTTGACCCGCTTGCCTTGTGGGGCGCGCAGTGCAGTGGCGAGGTATCAGGTCACGCCATGCAAGCCGGGCACTTCATACCCGAAGAGCAGCCTGATGCGGTTGCGCAAGCGTTGCAGCGGTTTTTCAATTAGCCCGCGCCGTGGCACTTCTTGTATTTTTTACCGCTGCCGCAATGGCAAAGATCATTGCGTCCCGGCGTGGCTTCAACGCGCACCGTTTCTACCTTGGGGCCCATGGTTTTCCATAACTCGCGCAGGTCATACACAGCCCATATCGCTTCGCCAAACGCATTGAGCCGGGCAATGCTGGTACTGGGCGCGCCGTCTTCGCTGAGGGGTGAAATTTCGGGCGCTGCGCTGTCGTCTTCAGTCATGGCAACGATGGCATCTAACGCTTCGTTCAGCCACTTGGCGGCGTCTTTGTCGCGCGGTGTGGCCCACTCGTCGGGCCAGCATTCGACGGCAAACATAAAGCCAAGTGCCCACACTTGTGCGAAAGCGGGCAGCAACTCGTGATTGTTGTCATCCTTGAATGCGGCTTGCTCATCAGGAGCCATTTCGGCCACTGCACCGCGTATGTCCATGACTTCGGGGTGGTAGCAGTTGTCGTCTTCGAGTGACTCGACTTTTGCATCGAGTGCAGTAGCAACCTCGGCCCAACGCTGGCCCCAAAGCGTGAGGAAGCGCTCACGTTGCGTATCGTCAGCAAACGAGCCGCCTTCGGCATCAGGCTCTTCACCTTCGCCAGGTGTCGCCAGCAAAACGGGCAGGTATTCGTTGGCAACTATGGGTCTGCGTGAGCAAATCACCGCCGCCATAAAACCTTCACAAAACTCCCACTGCGGGGTTTCGTCATAGCGTGTACGCAGGTCGTCAAGGATGGCATCGAGCTCATTGAAGGCTTCGATTTCAAGGAAAGAGGCGATAACGGGGACGATAGCGGGGTCGAAATTCATGGGACAAGAGTGGCTGAACGACACGGGGCGCTCTTATAACGCAAAGTGTATCTGCCGCGCAAGATCCACCACGCAGGTTCGACCAAACATTTACACCACCTAATTTTTCGAAAGCGCTCCATGCTCAATTTCTCGCGTGAGTAAGGCGCTTGGTGGCACAGGCGGCGAAGTAAGTGCTATAAATTAAATAGCTGGTTGCGCCCGTATTTCAAGGGCTAGAAGCCTTTTTTTCATTGAAAGTATGGCTTTGTCCTTGCTTAAAAGCATGGCTTTGTGGGTGACGGCAAGGTCTATGAACTTCTGGTCGTCTGCATCGCTACAGGTCACGCTGGCTTTGGGGGCGCTAGCCACGATGCGCGCATGTTTGTCGAAGGCGGTCAGTACGTCGTCGGCAAGCAGTTTGTAAAAAACCAGTCGCGTCACGATTTGCGGGTAGGCCAGCACCCGGGCCAGTTCGTCGCGCATGGGTTGGGTGGCTAGCCAGTTGAGCTGGTTTGCGCCTGTTGCGTCTAGCGCGTGTTGCAGCGTGGCGGTTGCTGGGTCTTTGAAAACTAGGAGGTCTAGGACTATGTTGGTGTCTATGACGATGTGGTTTTTCTCGTTTGTTGGAGAAAAATCGAGGAGCGAAAAATTGGGGTCAGAGCACACGTTCGCTACGCTTCCGGTGATCCGACCCCAATTTTTCGCCGGGCAGAACCAGCCACCATGTCAAAGCGGAACAGGCGGCATTCGATCGGGCCGTTCCACATCGGCACGCGGCGCGATTCTTTCAGGCGCATTTTGTTGGGCAGTTTGAGGTCTGGCGTGAGCACGTGGGCTGTCCAGCCAGCGTAGTTTTTCTTCCAGTGGGTTGCCAGTTGCGGAAAGAAGTCGGACACCTCTTCACCGGTTTCTGTGACCGCTTGCTCGCGTGCGGGGTTCTGGCCGCGCTGTGAGGGTTGTGAGAGTTGTGCATATGCTTGTTCAAGTGGTTGACCGAACTCGTCAATACGCTCTCCATTGAATACGCCTTGAAACTGAGGGCGACGACTACGATCCTGATGGGCTTCGTTCGATGCAACACCCGCAACACCGGCCACCTCAATACGCTCGCCATACGGCGGGTTGAGCAGCATCACACCTGCGGTGCTATCAGCAGTGGGCGGCATACGCTGCAAGGCATCACCGCCCCTGAACTGCACGGCGTTGGCTACGCCCGCGCGCTCGGCATTGCGCTCGGCAAAGTCCACCATCCGGAAAGACACGTCGCTGCCAAACACCGGAGCGGTCGGCTCCGTGATGGCGGACTCGGCCTGGTCTAACAAGCCTTCCCACACATGTGGCTGGAAGGGTAAATACTTTTGAAAGGCAAAGCGGCGGTTGATGCCGGGTGCGATGTTGCAGGCAATTTGCGCGGCTTCAATCGCAATCGTGCCGGAGCCGCAGCAGGGGTCATACAGCGCCACACCCTGGCTTGCCAACCCATTCTCACCGCCCCAACCGCTGGCGGCAAGCATGGCGGCAGCCAGGGTTTCCTTGAGCGGGGCATCGCCCACGTCTTCACGCCAGCCGCGTTTGAACAGC
>JBKJOH010000120.1:0-4166 GCA_046593295.1 Polaromonas sp.
AACTGGCAGAAAGCGGTGTGTAAGGTTCCCAATTCGTATGGTGCCAGTCGATCCAAAGCGGTAATTGGGACGCCCGATCTCGTATTCCGAAAGCAGTCACTGGTCACTTCAATCCTGAAGCCTGGTTCACTGTGGTTGCGGCCAATCGGCTCTGCGTGATGAGGTAGCCTAAGCGTCCAGAGGTCTTTGCCCAACGGTTCAGAGCATCCAGTGACGCTAAAGGAGGTTGCCGGCAGGGCATTCACTTATACGGCTTCAGCCAGGTGAAGGGATGATCGATCATCAGGTTATCACCCGAAGGCCATCATGCAGCGTCGGCAACTTATTCAATCCGTGGCCACATTGGCCGTCTCCAGCCTGATCGAGAATGCAGGCGCCCAGACTTATCCTAGTAAAGCTATCAGGCTGCTAGTAGGTTTTCCTGTTGGTGGGCCAACCGACGTCACGATGCGGGTGCTGGCCGACAACGCGTCACACATTCTGGGCCAACCGATCATCGTCGAAAACAGACACGGGTTTGGTGGGACCCAACCTGCACAACTACTTCAAAGCTCTGCTGCTGACGGGTACACTCTGGCGCAAATTCCGCTAAGTGTTTTTCGTCTGCCTTACACCACAAAGATTAATTGGGACCCGATCAAAGACATCAGTTACGTGCTCAACGTCACTGGCTATGCATTTGGTTTGGTTGTACCAGCTGATTCGCCACTCGAGACATGGACCCACTTTGTTGGCTGGGCCAAGGCCAACCCGGAAGCACTAACTTTCGGCACAAGCGGAGCTATGACTACCCCGCACCTGACCATGGAGTTGATCGCAAAAAAGCTGGGGCTTGAGCTGCAGCACTTTCCCTACAGTGGGAGCCTAGACTTATTAAAGGCTGTTTTAGGCGGTCATGTCATGGCTGCGGCTGATGCAACGAGCTTTTATCCACAGGTACTCGCCGGAGATCTGCGTGTGCTCAACACTTGGGGCGAGCAGCGACATGAGAAATTTTCTGACGCACCGACGCTCAAAGAGCTTGGTTTAGGCTTGGTTCAAAAGTCACCGTTTGGGATAGCCGCGCCGCGCGGCACTCCCCCTGAAATTGTCAAGCGGCTGCACGACGCTTTCAAAAAGGCAATGGAGGAGGACAGCTACAAATCCGTATTAGCACGTTATGACATGGTGCCGATCTACATGAGCACAAGCAGCTACATCCAGTTTGCGCAAGCTACAGCCACCCGCGAAAAGAGGGTGATTGAAAAACTGGGGTTCGGAAATGGCACATAAACTCAAATTTCAGCGTGGCTGGTACAACAAAACGTCAAAAACATGTTGTTACCTCAGTCTCTACAACGATGCGATCGTCCTACGTGGAGGACTACATGTTGGCGTGGTGTACGGTTAACCTCCTTGAGAGTTAAGCGATAGTTGGGTGAGACCATGCAGGCATCCCAGGCAGCAATCAATGACATGCTGGAAAATCCGAAAAGCAGGAGCAATTGCTAACCCGCCATGAGAACGTTTAAATCTTACGTCTTTTTCTTTGGATGTCTGGTTGGAGTGAGTTCGTCTGTGTCGGCTGAATGGCAAAGTCTTTATGGCAAACAATCAAACGGCCACGAACTCTTCATGGACCCGCAATCTGTTAAGCAAGCCGGACCCATGGCGATTTACCGCCAAGTAAACGTGTTGAGCCAAGGTCCACACTTACTGACACCAACAGCGGCGTCAACCGTAACGCTGTACGAATATGACTGCATGAGTTCCCTGGTAAGGGTGCTTCAAGTGGTGGGATTTGACAAACCATGGGCCGCAGGCAAGAGGTTGGAGTTGCCCTTACCTTCCCCTGCTACGGCTCAATGGCACACGTCGGCTGAGCCCGTTTTGGCAAAACCTATGGTTGACCTGTTGTGCCCCGGTGGCGACGAATGAAACACAAGACAGCAGACTGAACAATAGGTGCCCGGACCAAAACGGTGATGTCCGCACTGGCCGATTGAGCCCTTATCACTTGGCTGGCGGCAGGGCCAAAATCAATTGAGCCATGGTCTTCGCATCAGCGTCAGAAACCTGCGCCTGAGGAGGCATCATGTCTTCGCCCCAAACACCGGATCCACCCGCTTTTATTTTGGCCGCTAGTTTTGTAGCGGCTGTTTTATCGCCAATGTATTTTCTAGAGACCTCGTTGTACTGGGGGCCGTTGCCGCTCTTGTCAATTTGATGACAAGCCGTGCAATTGTTGGCCGACATCAATTTTATGAGCGCTTCATTTTCTGCACGTACAGTTTTTGCAAAAAATAAAGTGCTGAAAACAATTAGGCCAAGCAGTGTTTTGCAAAACATGGATGGAAATGCAGCGAAGAAAGGCGGGTTCATGGTGAGATATTCATAATATGAAAAGACGCGCTGCAATGACGCAGCGCGTTCTATAGGATTACTTCAAAGCAATTATAGGGCTGGCATCACACGGTAGATGTTGCCACTGGATTCGTCGGCCACATACAAGGCACCATCAGCGCCTTGGGAGATGTGACGCAGGCGGCCTGCAGCAGTAGGCCAATTCATGATTTCACGTTTGGATGAAAGACCGTCTTTGGCGATGTCAAGAATGTCGATGCGGTTGCCGGTTGGTGTACCGTGGATACCGATACCGGCGTAACCTACAGCCATACGGCCTTCCCATTCTTTCCACTGCTTACCAACGATAAATACGCTGCCGCACATACCTTGCGACAAGCCTTCGTTGTTCCAGGCCGGTTTCAGGGCGTCAGGGTAGGTCTTGAGGTCTGTCATGGGCATGAATGCTGCACGTTCAGCCGGTGGCATTGCGCCCATTTGGTTGGGTGAGTAACCGCAGTAATTGCCCGGGCAAGGTCCACGACCGTTCACGTTGTCACGTGGGTCCCAGCCGCCGTTGCCGCCGTTGACTACTTTGGTGACTTCGTCACTGTGCCATGGGCCGTTTTCAGAGGTGTAGACATCGCCCGTACCTGGACGGAAAGCAATACCTTGCGGGTTACGGAAGCCGTAAGCAAAGATGCGCTTGTCGAAGCCGGCGGGTGGATTGTTACCAACGGCAGCTTTGCCGTCGCGGTCAACACGCAGCAGCTTTCCACGCATTACGGTCGGGCTTTGTGGACCTTCACCGTTGTGGTTGTCACCGATAGTGACGTAGATGAAGCCATCGGGTCCAAAACGCACGCGTCCACCGTTATGGGCACCAGGCCCGCCGAAGGGGTGCGGTGTCTTCACAGGCTTGTAGCCCAGGTCGTTGATGATCTCCGTCAAATCGGAGATGCCATCCAATGAAGAATTGACCTTCATGCGCATCAGGATGTTGTTGTAACCACCGTATGTACGGTTAGGACCTTTGGAGCTGGAATAAAGGTAGACGAAGCCATTCTTGGCAAATTCGGGATCCACTGCAACGCCTTGCACACCCGCTTGCCCGTCACAGAACAAATCGTCTTTGGTAGCCGAGTAACCGGTGCTGCCACCAACGCCAAGCAATTTATTTACTTTACCATCGGGCATGCGAACCGACAAACCAGCACATTTTTCGGTGAAAAACATGGTGTTGTTAGGCAAGAAAGACATGTCCCATGGGTCTTTGGAAGTTTGAAAAACTTCGGCCGTGACGTTCAATGCCAATGCAGCCTGCGATCCCATCAAACCGGTTGCAGCAATGCCCGCAACCATCATTCCTGACTTGAGCGATGTTAAAAAATTCATTAAATCTCCGCGTAGTGTGAGCAGTAAAGTCTGGTGGCCAGAATCACTGAACAGTTGTTTGCTAAACCTTAAACCCAAAGCGAAAAAGCTATTGACAGTTTTTACTGTCTCGCGGAATGCTAGCATAGGTCATTTGGTTCCGCATTAGTGCAACCCCTATGTACTTCAACTTTTGTAAAAAACTCATGAACCGACAAGAACCGATCCGTGAGCGTGAAAGAAAAACTGTTGTGTTCTACCCCTGAAATACAAGATTGCAGCAATAAGCTGCTGTCGATCTGTCGGCTTTCTGCGATTCAATATCGACGTAGTATCGGGGTCTCGGTTGATGAATTGCTATTCAGACCCGCAATGAGCACCGCCGGTGTGCGGCAACCTAAACTCGAACAGAGCGGCGGTGTGCCCCCGCGCAAGCTTCTTCTTGAAAAGGGCACACTCTACGTGAATCT
>JBKJOH010000156.1:0-7882 GCA_046593295.1 Polaromonas sp.
ATCCCGATGTACGCGCGGCTTTGCGACTTGCCATAAACCACACGCGACAAACGCTCCCCTTCACCATCGATGCCTGGGGTCTTGCTGCCCGACCACATGCATGCCATCTGGTCGCTACCGCACGGCGACGCAGAATTCGGCAAGCGCTGGGGCATGATTAAAAGTCAGGTATCAAAAGCCTGCCGCGAGCGTTTTGACCACATCGATTTGATGACCCCATCCAAAACAAAACACCGCGAATCCACGCTGTGGCAACGTCGTTTTTGGGAGCATCAAATTCGTGACGAGACGGACTTCATCAATCACATGAATTACGTTCACTTCAACCCCGTCAAACATGGGCTGGTGCAACGCACATGCGACTGGCCGCATTCCACCTTTCACCGGTGCGTCAAACAAGAGGTTTATCCGGAAAACTGGGGGCAAGGGATTGAAATACTCGATCAGGATTTTGGCGAGTAGCCGATTGTGTGGGCAGTGCCCACCCTACTAGCTACAAATTTAATAGCTGCTTGCGCCCATATTCATTGGTCTAGAACCACATTTGAGTATGAAATAAATTCAGGCCAATATCGCAGCCGCCTGCAAATAACATCTCAAACGGCTTCCAACCTTTGCACCATATCCGGAAATTGCGCCACCATGCGGATAAGCAATGCGGCTTGCGCATTGGGCTTGGCCCGGCCTTGTTCCCAGTTTTCTAACGTACGGGGATTGGTGCGCAGGTAACGGGCGAATACGGTGCGCGACAGGTGCAACTGCTCGCGCACAGCCAATACCTCTTGCGGTTCCAGCACTGGCACAGGCTTGGCTTGAACTTTGACCTGGCGCAGAGTCAGCTTGCCCTCGCGCTCTGCCTTCAATGCGTCAAAGCCTTCAACCAGTTCAGAAAAAATATCGCGCTTGGTCATGGTCTCTCTCAAAGGGTGGCAACTCAACGAACGTGGCATTCATTTCTAAAGTATACGTTATTTGCGTATGATCTTGACTGAACTTCGCTAGCTTCTTCTCCCACGGCGGAAGAAAAGTTTGGCACGCATCCTGCCGCACACGTAGGATCGAACCTACCGCAAAAGCGACCATCGGCTGATCGCGGCCACCGTCACGCGGACTCATCATTGTTAGATGGTAGGCACCGCTTGCTTCAACAAGGAGAGACTGATGGCCAAATGTGATGGGTGCGGTAATGAGTACGACAAATCTTTTCAAGTGGTGGCCAAGGGCAAGACCTTTACCTTTGATTGCTTCGAATGCGCGATTCATACCCTTGCGCCCACTTGCGCGCATTGCGGTGTACGCATCATCGGGCATGGCCTCGAGAGTGACGGCCGGATGTTTTGCTGTGATCACTGCGCGACGGGCGAAGGCGTGACGGAACTGCGTGATCGTTCTTGAGCGTTCGTGAAGTAGGTTTTTTATCGAAAATTTAAAAAGGAAATTGATATGCAAAAAATTAAAGAATTGATGAGCCGGGATGTACAGGTCATCAGCCCGGATGAAACAATCCGGGAAGCTGCGCAGCACATGCTCAAGGGTAACTTCGGCATGATGCCCGTGGTCGAGAATGATCGCATGATCGGTTCGATCTCGGATCGCGACATCACGATTCGCGCCGTGGCCAGCGGCAAGGATGCAGGCACCAAGGTACGCGAGGTCATGTCCGAAGGTATTCACTGGGCTTATGAGGATGACTCCGTGACGGAGGTGGCGAAGCTCATGAGCGAGCACCAGATTCGGCGCTTGCCGATTGTGAACGCCGACAAGCGACTCGTAGGAATCGTGGCGCTGGGCGATTTTGCCGTGGATAGCGCAGACATCGCAGTCGCCGGTGAGGCGCTTGCGGAAATTTCGCAACCTTCATGATTTAGTCCGGCTGCCGACATGAACAACGGCGCCGCCGGATTCTAGTTTGCACCGCCCGCGCACGACTGGAGCGCGTGCTGCACGACTGCGCCCGCCCTTTGCTTGGTCATCAGCTTGGCGGGCGGTGACGATGCCCGCAGGGAATCGCGCTACTCCAGCCGGAAACCTACCTTGATGGTGACCTGATAGTGCAAAACCTTCCCGTCCACGATATGTCCGCGCGAGTCGGCCACTTCATACCAATCTATGTGCTTGACCGTGAGCGCCGCTTTGCCAATCGCATCGCGTATCGCGTGATCGCTACCCTCGCTTGACGAGCCGACCAGTTCGATAATCTTGTAAGTGTGTACGGACATAATGTTTCCCCAATGAAAAAAAGGCTGACAGCGCAGCTTGTTAATTGCTAGAAACCGTTGATGGTGCCACCAAACGCGCCAAAAGACAAGTACTGTACTGCACTGCAGTGTCGGCATCTCTGAGCAGCAACCCGCAAGGTAATTTGGTCAAACTCATTGAACTCCATATTTTTGATCCATCTATGGTTGAGGGAGTAACGGCGCAGGTGCTCGCAATCTGGCACAGCGCCCTGCCCGACCAGGTGCGCGCAGTGGCGCAAGTGCTAGCAAGCCAGCCAAGCGCAATGACGGTAGCCGACATAGAAGCCCGCTTCAAAAGCCGGGGCGCATGGAAGAAAAGTTTGCCGCGTATTTTGGAAACCTTAGAGGCACTAGGCCGTGCGCGGCGTGAGGGCGATGGCTGGCGCGGGTGACGAACACCACAGAAATCTCGATTGAGACTTGCCGCAACCACCATAATCCATCATCGTTCAACTGTTTCAAACTCTCTATTTTTTACCCACCCATCACATGCAGCATCGCCACCTCAATCATCAGCGCTTGACCCTCGCCGCTATTGACGATGTGATTTCGCGTGGGCGTTGGGACGACTGGGCTGACCTGCGTCGGGCGGCGCTGCAAGACCTGACCTTGCTTGAAAAAGTGCAGCGCATTTGCCAGTCGCGTATTTCAGACCCTTACGCGCAGCGCTATCACTTCTGGATGCACTATGCCCAAGAACACCTTGCCGACCGCCAAGCCGCTGCCTGATTGGGAGCTGGTGCTCTCGTCTGCTACGCGTTTGCAACGTATCTTTCCAGATGCGGTTTTAGTCGGCGGTACGGCATCGGCCATTCACGCTGAACACAGGTTTTCTCGGGATGCCGATCCCATCCTCACTGATCTGCGCGGGCGGTTTGATGATGTGCTTGCAGAGCTTGAATCTGTAGCGGGCTGGGCAACTGCAAGGGTGCAGCGCCCGGTGCTGATTCTGGGTAGCCTGGACGGAATCGAAACTGGCATCAGGCAATTGATACGTGACGAGCCGCTTGAAACCGTCGTGCTGGACTATCACGGTGAAAAGCTGACCGTACCCACAGAGGCAGAGATTCTTCGCATCAAGGGCGTGCTGATTCTCAAGCGCAACGCCACCCGCGATTATCTTGACTTTGTGGCGCTTGCCAGCCACATGGGTGACGCAGGTGTGGTGGCCGCGCTGCAATCTTTTGACAGGCTTTACCCGCAAAAAAATGGCGAATCCCCCCTGCAACAGTTGCAGGTGCAGCTTGCCTATGCGCTGCCTCACGATCTGGAAGAAACCGAGCTGCCTGAATACAAAAACCTGGATGCGCAGTGGCACGACTGGAACACGGTCAAAGCTGTTTGCGCCCATCTATCGACCATTATTTTTGATCGTGTCTGCGATCTTGATAGTGGCCAAGCGAAGCCGTAGTGCGCAGCCAACCCAGCCCTGCCGAAGTGCCGCCGGGCTTGCCACCTTCTAGTGGCCGATATTCACAACCGACCCAACCTTGCCAGTTACAGGCAACGGCTACCTCGTCAATCACACCAAACAAATACGGGTAGTTGAGCTCGCCTACATCGGGCTCGTGGCGCTCGGGTACGCCTGCGATTTGAAAGTGGCCTACCGCGCCTGTGGGCAGGTATTTGCGGATTTTGCTGGCTACATCGCCTTCCACAATCTGGCAATGGTACAAGTCCATTTGCACCTTGAGGTTGGGCGCACCAGCCTCCGCAATGATGTCGTGAGCATGGTCCTGGTGGTTAAGAAAAAAGCGTGGAATGTCGCGCGTGTTGATAGGCTCAATCAGCACATCGCGGCCATGCTGTGCGGCAAGGCTTGCTGCCCAGCGCAAGTTGGCGATGTAGGTGGCTTGGGCTTGCTCGCGCGTCACGCCAGTGGGTATCAAACCGGCCATCAAGTGGATGCGCGGGCAATCCAGCGCCTCGGCATACGCCAATGCCAGGTGTACCCCGGCTTTAAATTCGTCTTCACGCCCCGGCAGGGCGGCTGTGCCACGCTCGCCCGCCACGTCCCATGCGTGGCTGATAGACGCCGCATCAACACCGCCGGGCGGCGCGTTGAACAGCACCTGCTGGAGGTCATGCGCTTTGAGTTCTTGCGCCAACTCTTGTTTGCTAAATGCGTAGGGAAAAAGATATTCGACCGCCTTGAAGCCGTCTTGTGCAGCGGCGGCAAAGCGCTGCATGAAGGGCAGCTCGGTGTACATCATCGACAAGTTGGCGGCGAATTGAGGCATCGTTAGTTGGCGTTATAAATTGCAGCGAAACGAGTCAAGAAACTGCAACGCTACTATTTTAATAGCTGGTTACGCCCGTATTGATTGGGCTTTAGCCATTTTTTGGCCTTGAAAACGGTTTCGCCAATCCCTTACATCGCGGGCTTGTCGCTCAGGGCCTTCAGGTTATCCTTGAGCTGCTGGCTCATTGGCAGACCGAGGTTGGCACCTTTTGGCGGAATCGGCGACTCAAACCACTTGATGTACAGCTTGGCGAATTCAGGCGCATGGCAAACCCCGGTTATCACGGAACAGGAAAACATCCGTGATGATGGGCTCGCTGCTGGCTGGCCTGGCCGTTACGCTGCGCGAACTTTCTGGCGCGCTACCGAGCGCTTGGCCAACTCGATTTTTGCAATCGCGTTGCGGTGTACCTCGTCCGGGCCATCCACAATCCTGACCGTCCGCTGGTGCGCGTAGGCCTCAGCCAGAGAAAAGTCACCGCTGACACCAGCCGCGCCATACGCCTGAATAGCCCAGTCAACGACCTTGCAGCTCACGTTGGGCGCAACCACTTTTATCATCGCAATCTCGGCCCTAGCGGCCTTGTTACCGGCTACATCCATCGTGTTGGCGGCGTTCAAAGTTAACAGCCGTGCCTGATCGATCATGCAGCGCGACTCGGCAATACGCTCGTGCCAGATGGATTGCTCGGACAGCGGCCTCCCAAACGCGACACGGTCTTGCAGGCGGTCAACCATCATTTCCAGAGCACGCTCTGCCGCGCCGATGGAGCGCATGCAGTGGTGAATGCGCCCGGGGCCAAGGCGGCCCTGGGCAATTTCAAAACCCTTGCCTTCGCCAACCAGGATGTTGTCAACTGGGACGCGCACGTCTTCAAGCAGCACGTCCATGTGGCCGTGCGGTGCGTCGTCGTAACCGAAGACGGTTAGCGGGCGCAGCACCGTCACGCCCGGTGCGTCGCGCGGCACCAGCACCATGGACTGCTGCTCGTGGCGGGCCGCATCAAAGTCGGTCTTGCCCATCACGATGAAAATCTTGCAGCGCGGATTACCCGCACCGGAGCTAAACCACTTGCGGCCATTGATGACGTAATGGTCACCGTCGCGGCGGATGCTGCACTGGATATTGGTCGCGTCCGACGACGCAACAGCTGGCTCGGTCATCAGGAAAGCGGAACGTATTTCACCCGCCAGCAAAGGCAGCAACCATTTTTTCTTTTGCGCATCGGTGGCGTAGCGCTGCAGGGTTTCCATATTGCCGGTATCAGGTGCCGAGCAGTTGAAAACCTCAGACGACCACATCACCCGGCCCATGACTTCGCACATCGGCGCGTAGTCGAGGTTGGAAATACCGCCATGGCCTTCGTACTCGTGCGCCATGAACATGTTCCAAAGGCCAGCGGCACGCGCCTTGACCTTCAACTCGTCAATCACCTTGAGCGGTTGCCAAGGGTCACCAGCGCGGCGAAAGCCTTCCATTTCCGCGTGATACCGACCTTCGTTCGGGTAGATATGCTGGTCGTAAAACGCAACCATGCGTTCGAGGTAGTCACGGGTTTTGGCAGAGGTTTCAGCGAACATGGGGTCTCCTGGGGGAATGGGAAGTTCAACGTTTTAAGAGCTTATTTGAACAGGTGTAACGGGGGAGAAGGGTCACGAACGTGACGTGGCCCGCTGCAAAAACAAAAAAGCCCCGTAAACACTAGGTTTGCGGGGCTTTTAGAGTACTGGCGGAAACGGAGGGATTCGAACCCTCGATGAGGCTCTACACCCCATACTCCCTTAGCAGGGGAGCACCTTCGGCCACTCGGTCACGTTTCCAGTAGAGCGATTATCTCACGACTTGAACGCCGGTTTTTGCCTTATCTCAAGCTGCTGGTTGATCCAGGTCAAACGCCTTGTGCAGGGCGCGCACGGCGAGCTCCATGTACTTCTCGTCGATGACCACGGAGGTCTTGATCTCGCTGGTGGAGATCATCTGGATGTTGATACCCTCTTCACTCAGCACGCGGAACATCTTGCTGGCGATGCCAACATGGCTGCGCATACCGATGCCGACGATGCTGACCTTGCAGATTTTGGCATCGCCGATGATTTCATGCGCGCCCAGTTTGGGCATGACTTGCGCCTTGAGCAGGTCAATCGCCTTGGCGTAGTCGTTACGGTGTACCGTGAAGCTGAAATCGGTTTTACCTTCTTTGCTGATGTTCTGGATGATGATATCGACTTCAATATTTGCATCGGCAATCGCGCCCAGAATCTGGTAGGCAATGCCTGGCGTGTCGGGCACGCCGAGTACGGAAATTTTGGCTTCGTCGCGGTTGAATGCGATGCCCGATACGATGGCTTGTTCCATGTTTTCGTCTTCCTCAAAACTGATCAAAGTGCCTGATTTGGCCTCAATGTTGATGTCAATGTCCCAGTCGGTAAAGCTCGACAGCACGCGCAGCGGCACCTTGTATTTGCCGGCAAATTCGACCGAACGGATTTGCAGCACCTTGGAGCCTAGCGATGCCATCTCCAGCATTTCTTCAAAGCTCACGGTTTGCAGGCGGCGCGCCTCGGGCACCACGCGCGGGTCGGTGGTGTAGACACCATCTACATCGGTGTAGATCAGGCATTCGTGGGCCTTCAAGGCTGCCGCAATCGCCACCGCCGAGGTGTCAGAACCACCCCGCCCCAGCGTGGTGACGTTGCCGCCCTCATCCACGCCCTGAAAGCCGGTGATGATGACGACGCGGCCCGCGTCCAGGTCAGCACGCACTTTTTTGTCGTCAATCGACTCGATGCGTGCCTTGGTAAAAGCGCTATTGGTTTTGATGGTCACCTGCCAACCTGCATAGCTGACGGACGGCATTCCCTCGGCTTGCAAGGCGATGGCAAGCAAGGCACTGGAGGCCTGCTCGCCCGTAGCGGCCAGCGCGTCAAGCTCGCGGCTATATGCATTGTCTTGTTTTGAAGGCGACAGCTCTTTGGCCAGGCCCAGCAGGCGATTGGTCTCGCCACTCATGGCGCTGGGCACAACCACCATCTGGTGACCAGCCCGCGCCCATTTGGCGACGCGCCTGGCCACATTGCGAATGCGCTCGGTCGAGCCCATTGAAGTGCCGCCGTATTTATGAACAATCAAAGCCATAGTTGAAGAGTTTACAAGTAGCCAACAAGCGTCGGCAAAGCCCTCGATTATAGCTAGCCAGGGTTTTACGAGTAGTGCAAAAACTCACCCGTACGGGTGACGTGGCCGCCAGCGACCTTGATGTGAATCTGATGGCCGCGCGTGGTGCAAGCGGCAACTTGCGACAGCAGTTGCTCCAACTGTGCGGCGCTGGGTACTACTTCGTGTTGCCCGCGCAGCCAGTGGCGCAACACGTTGGCCTGGCGCATGGTTGACAGACCTTGT
>JBKJOH010000210.1:0-16617 GCA_046593295.1 Polaromonas sp.
CGTTGCGCGGAGGGTTATTGGGGTCAGACGCCAATTTCATTACGATGCAGAGCATCGCACCCGAAGGGCGTGCCAAGGGCACGATGAATTTGGACTCTGACCCCAATAACCCTCCGAGCACCGCGCAACGCCGCAATTCGCCCGAAAAATGAATTTACAGAAGCGCCCCCATGTTTTCTTATCGCCACGCCTTCCACGCCGGCAACCACGCCGACGTGCTCAAACACACCACCCTGATCGCACTTTTAAAGTATTTGTGCGGCAAAGACACGGCCTTGAGCGTCATTGACACCCATGCAGGTGCCGGGCTGTACCGGCTCGATGGCGACTATACCGAGACCAGCGGCGAGGCAAAAGAAGGTGTTTTCAAGCTGTTTTCACCCCAAAAATCGGCTGCAGCCCAGTCAATACGGGCGCAATCAGCTACCAAAACAATAGCAGCCCCCACCCAACTTGCACCCGCTCTGGAGGCCTACGCCGAGGTGTTGCGCCGCCTGAACCCGCAGTTTGCCGAAACCGGCTATGCCGTACACCTGAAAATCTACCCTGGCTCACCCTTCATAGCCCAGCAATTCCTGAGCGGCCGCGACAAGCTCAAACTGTTTGAACTGCACCCCACTGACTTCAAATCACTGACTGGCAACATCAAGCAGCTCGGCGTGGGCCGCCAGGTGTCGGTTTCGCGTGACGACGGTTTTGAGGTGCTGAAAACCTTCTTGCCACCACCCTCCCGCCGCGCGCTGGTGCTGTGTGACCCGAGCTACGAAATCAAGTCCGATTACCCGCGCATCGTGGCCTGCATGACGGACGCTGTCAAACGCTTTGCCACCGGCACCTATGTGGTCTGGTACCCGGTTATTCCAAGGCCGGAGGCGCATGACCTGCCGCGCAAGCTCAAAACGCTTGCCGTGAAAAGTTCCAGGAGCTGGCTGAATGCGGTTTTGACCGTCAAATCAAGCAAGCTGACGACGGATGCCGATGGCGAGGTCATTCGCCCCGGCTTGCCCGCCAGTGGCATGTTCATCATCAACCCACCGCACACCCTGAAGGCGGAGCTACAGGCGGCCCTGCCGCAGATGGTGGCCCTGCTGGGACAAGACCGCAACGCCAGCTTCACGCTGGAAAATGGTGGCTAGGCAGTTGCAAACCAGATGACTACACCACAACGGCGTGCAAACCATCACACATTCAGCACTCAAGTCGTATCCTGGATTGCACCTGACAGAGGAACGCCATACACTTCTGCATACAAAATAGTATCTATGCTTACTAAATATAAAAAGCAGCGCTCATCCAACAAAGTGCCCAGCTGACCCACGCAGACTGAAAGCACAACCGTAAAACGGAGGTTCCATGATAAAACCCTATCGTTGCGCCCTGATTGGCTTTTCAGCGTTTGAGCGCAGCACGTTCTACTCATTTTTCAAACTGGCGGCGCGGCGCGTGCGCGGTTGTGAAATTTTCGACGACCACGCCTTGTGCGATGTCGCCATCGTCAACGCAGACGACAGCGCCGCACTGGCCGCGTTTATTGCGACCAACCCGAGACAAAAAGTCTTGCTGATTGGAAAAAGTGATGCCGGAACAGGCTGGCCCGTGCTGGCGCGCCCGATCAAATTAATGGCGGTATTGACCGAGGTAAACAAACAACTTGGTGGCAAGGTCTTTGCACCGTTGCCTGGTGCGGCGGGTGCTCAGGCGGCTCCAGCAGCGGCGCGGCCACCCGTCCAAGTGCTTACACCTGTAGTGCAGCGTGCGCCCACTGCAATCGCCAGCCCAGCCATGCGGGCTACCGCTGCCCCAACGCCGATCAGTGCGGCACCGCTACCTAAAAAGCGCAGCTCCCGCGACAGCAATTTCGATGCGCCAAGTGGTTTCATGGGCCTGGATGGGCCCAACCTCAAGCCGGCATCACCCGACACTGCATGGCGGTTTGACGACATTTTGGTGGTCGATGACAGCGACATTGCACTCAAGTTCATGAAAAACCGTCTGCACCGTTTTGGCTTTCGTCCAGAACTGGTCAGCAGCGGCGAAGAGGCCATGGTGCGCTTGGCGCAGAACGACTTCAAATTTGTTTTTCTCGATGTGATGATGCAGGGCATGGACGGTTACCAGACCTGCCGGGCCATCAAGCAGCATAAATATGGCGCTGCAAATCCACCCGTGGTGGTGATGCTCACCAGCCGTGGCGGTACCATCGACAAAATCAGGGGCACACTGGCAGGTTGCGATGCCTACCTGACTTTGTAACCAGCAAAGACCAAAGAGCTGATCGCGTTTTTGCCCAGATGCTGGGCGCAAAAGGCTTTGTCACCAAGCCCTACACCGCGGAACAAATTCTGGCACTGGTCTAGGCTGCCCGGAAATGCTAGAAGCTGCGCCAGCCCACCATAAGGTCGCCGCGCCGTCGCCACCCATGGTGGCGTATCGGCTTGCGCAGGGCATTATTTGTGGTCAATGGGCACTGGCTTTTTCGTTTGACTGGGCAAGGCAAATCGTAGAGCGTTTTGAACTCAGTGCCATCCCAAAAGCCCCCAACTGGTTACTCGGTGCGGCCAACGTTGACGGCAACATCGTGCCGGTGATTGACCTGGCAAAGTACTTCAACTCTGAACCCACCGCACCCGCGCAAGCCTCACAGCAGCGTCTGCTTGTGGGCGGTTTGACGGGCACCAACGCAGACGATGCCGTAGCACTGATGTTTACCAATCTGCCCCTGCAACTCAAATACCAGAGTGAGGTATTGAGCTACCCCAGCGCTTTACCCGCCAAACTGCGCGAGGTTTGCGATCGCGTGGCCAAAGATGCTAATGGGCGAGATTTTCTGGAGATCAATACCCAGCGGCTCAAAGCCATCTTGGCTGATGAGCTGTCGCTGCTGTAGTTCTATCGGTATTTTTTAAAAGAACATTTAAAGTTTTGAAGACGGAGCAACCTCATGGCAACCAAAACCAGTTTTAACTTTTTAAATCGCCTGCGCCTTTGGCAAAAGTTTTTGCTGCTGGGTATTTTTGTCGCGATTGCCGTATTGTTGCCCTACGTACAGACACTGCGAACATCGCAAGAGTCGATTGACTTTGCACAAAAAAAATTGAGCGGCTTGGCCTCCGCTGACGCGATGGTCAAGGTTATCCAGCTCACGCAGCAGCACCGTGGACTGTCCGCCAGTGTGCTGGGTGGTGTGGTAGCTGATGCAAACGCTCGCGCAGTCAAAGAAAAAGAAGTCAACGTAGCACTGGCAAGCGTGGACGCAGTCATCGCCGGCGACGAACGTGCGGCCCTGAGAAAGCGGTTTGCGGCGCTCAAGCAGGAATGGAAGGCGCTGGCCGACTCCACGACCACCAACACCACCGATATACGCAAAAACTTTGACGCACACGTAACCGTAATTGGCAACATGCTCTTATTTCTAGAGTTGGTTGCGGACGACTTCAAGCTCTCACTTGACCCGAACGCCAATACCTACTTTTTGATTCAGGCTGCCACGGTGCACCTGACTGCTTCGACCGAATACGTCGGGCAAGGACGCGCCTTTGGTATTGGCCTTCTTGGCGAGGCCAAGCGCCTGCGCGATGCGGGCACAGACTCCGCAGCAGCAGTTACCGCCGCTGACCGTGAAAAATTATCCGGCGTTTTAACAGCCATTCGAAGTACAACCGACAACGCCTACCGCTTTCTTGACAAGGCGGGAGCTACCGACCCCAACATCAAAACAAAGGTAGACGTAGCTGCTGCGGCACCCAAGCGCGCTGCGGTGCAGATGTACGACCTGGCGAAAAAAGAAATTACTGATACCGCCTCGCCAAGTTTTGACCCGGTCGAATATCGCCGTATTTTTACAGAAGGCCTGGACACACAATTCAAGTTTTACGCCGTGATTTCCGAATTAACGGCACACACGCTGAACCAGCAAATTGATGATTTGCGTAGCAAACGCTTTACGGCAACGGTGCTTATTTAGCTGGCTGCCGTGGCTGCTTTGTCGGTGGCCTTTTTCACCCTGCGCAACGTGACGCGCACCGTTAGCTCGCTCCAAACTGCGGTTGAAAAAGTGCGTGGTGGTGACGAGGAAGCGCTGGAAGATATCGCCTCGCGCGACGAGGTGGGTGACTTGGGGCGCACCGTGAATGCGCTGCTGACTGATCGCTTGGCCGCCCAGAAAAAAGCTGAACAAGAAAATGAAACCCTCAACACCTCGGTTATCAGCTTGCTGCAAACCGTGTTTCAGTTGGGTGACCGTGACCTCACCGTGCGCGCGCAAGTCACTGAAGACATTATTGGCACGGTGGCATCGGCTATCAATCAGGTGGCTGAAGAAACTGGCCGCACACTCTTTGAAGTGCAAACCATTGCAAAGCAGGTGCAAAACACCGCCGCCCAGGTGCGCCTACAGGCTGACGTGGTGGAGCAAACCGCCAAAGACGAGCGCCAATCGCTGGACCGCATGTCGGGCAACCTGGCCCTGGCGACCGAGCAATTGGTACAAGTGGCCTCGCTCTCAGAAACGTCGAATAAAACGGCTGAAGATGCCGGCGTTGCAACACTGGCCGCTCTGGCAGCGGTGAACGGTACCGTGGCGGGTATGGATAACTTGCGCGGCTCGATTTCCGAAATGGAAAAGCGCTTCAAACGATTGGGTGAACGTTCACAGGAGATTTCAACTGCGGTGGGCCTCATTAACACCATTTCAAAACGCACGCACGTTCTGGCGCTCAATGCGTCGATGCAGGCCGCCACCGCTGGCGAGGCAGGCCGCAGTTTTGCAGTGGTAGCCGAAGAGGTGCAACGCCTGTCTGACAGCTCACGCCAGGCAACCAGGCAAATCTCGCAGTTGGTGTCCAACATTCAGTCCGAAACCAGCGAGACACTGTTCACGGTGAACCGTTTGATCGCTGACGTGGTGCAACAAACCGCGCTGGCAAAAAGCGCGGGCCAGCAGATGGCACAAACCCAAACCACTACCGGCCAGCTGGTGGGTCTGGTCAAACAGATTGCGGCTTTCTCGGTGCAGCAGCGGCAATTGTCGCAAGTGCTGCAGCAAAGCGTGCTGGATATGCATGAGGGCTCGCAACTGGCATCGAAGGCTATTTCGCAGCAAACGGGTAACACGGCAACCTTGAACGACTATTCACGTCGTCTGACAGAATCGGTTGCGCAGTTCAAGGTCACACCTGCGTAAACACCCGCCTAAAGCTAATGCGTACCCTGAGACATCGCCGTGCAAATTGATGACCTGCTACTGCTGCTGCGAGAAGAGTTCGCACTCGACGTGCCGGCTGCGCGCTCTGCAGCCGCCCAATGGCGTGTCGTTCCGAAAGATACCGCGCCTGCTGCACAACTACTGAATTTTTTAAGTCGCTCCATGCAAGCCAGCGAGCTGATGGGCCTGCAAGGCTTCTCTAGCTACCTACAGCAGGTGCATGAATTTATCGCGGCCCACCAATCAGTGGCTGATGCGCCATCGCTGGCGTGGCTGGAGGGCTGGCTGGACCCGGCGTTGGCTTACCTTGATGCACCCGCAACACCCGCAGCGGTCAATGGCCTGGTTAAGTTTTTAGCCAGTGGCCCGCAGCCGCCAGACATGCAGGCCGTCGCCACGCTGGCTGACCTGCTGGCCGTAGCACCCAGCCTGCCGACTGAAGACGATCCCGCCCTACACCCGCTACAGGCAGCAACGCTGGAAGACATCAGCCTTGACCTTGAAAACGTTGACATGGGCTTGCTGTCGGCCTTGCTGGCTGATTCACCCGAACAGCTCGACAAGCTGGGCGGCCTGGTCGATAAGCTCGCAGGCGGTCATGCCAGCGAAGCCGACATGAACGAAGCCCAGCGCATTGCCCACACCTTCAAAGGCAGTGGCAATATCGTTGGCCTGCCCGGCATAGGCCGCATGGCGCACCGTGCTGAAGACATTCTTGAATTTGCCTTGGAGCGCGTGCAGGCGGGCGAGTCGATCAACCCGCAAATGGCGCGCGACACGCGCGTGGCCGTCGATACGCTGGCAGCCATGGTCGCGCATCTGATAGGCGAAGAGGCAGCACCCGCGCAGGCATTGCCCGTGTTGCAGCGCCTGCTGGATTGGGTACAACTGATACGTGAAGGCGACTCCGACGGTGCCACGCTTGAACCCTTTGGCCTGTCCATCGCAGCGCCGCTTGATGCCAATGCAGAGGACGACAGACCCGCCCCGGGTGCCGCAGCCGCCAGCGATGCCACATCACTGCGCGTAGGCGTTGACCGCCTGAGCCGCCTGCTGCGCCGAGCGGGCCAGTCCATCGTTCATGCCGAGCGCCTGGGCCAGCTCATGCGCAACACCAACGAGCGTTTGCAGGCCGTCGAAAACAACCACGAAAAATTAAGCGCCCGCCTGCGTGAGTTAGAGACCGCCGTCACGCGCCAGGTCGTGCATTTGCAAGAGCAAGAGCAAACGGGTTTGACCATGGATCCGCTGGAAATGGATCGCTACGACGGCCTGTACACGCTGTCGCGTTTTATATCTGAAGCTGCGCAAGACGAGCTTGAGCTGACCCGCCAGGCCAGAGTCGAGACCGAACGCGCATTGACGATGATGCGCGACGAAGGCTACGCCCTGCGTGACCAGCACCGCGAGCTGCTCGATGCGCGGCTGATTCCCGTCAAGTCCATCACCGCCCGCCTCAAGCGCAACATGGCGCAAACCGCCAGCAGCACGGGCAAAAATGTGACCCTCAACATCGTCGGTGAGCAGGTCACGCTCGATGCCGATGTGCTGACGCGCCTGACCGAGCCCCTGCTACACCTGCTGCGCAACGCGGTAGGCCTCGGCATCGAGGCAACTGACCAACGCGAACTAATGGGCAAGTCGCCGCAAGGCCTTATCACCCTCACCTTCGCCAGGGTTGGCCAAGAGATTGACGTGATTTGCGCCGACGACGGCGGTGGTCTTGACTTGCCCACCATCTACGACAAAGCCATTGAGTACGGGCTGATACAACCCGCAACGCCGCTGCCAGACGACGAGATCATACGCCTCATACTGCGCCCCGGCTTCAGCACCAAAGGTGAAGTCACCGAAGTGTCTGGCCGTGGTGTGGGCATGGACGTTGTGGCCGACCGCGTTGCAGCCCTCAAGGGTCGGCTGGAAATTGCCAGCCAACCCTACCAGGGCAGCCAGTTCACGATACGCGTGCCCGTGTCGTCGGGCACGGCACAGGCGCTGGTGGTGAGGGTGCAGGGCGAGCTGATCGCCTTAACCTCGGATCAGGTCATCACCGCGCTGGCTGCGGGCGAGGCAGCGCTGGAGCCAGCAGACGCTGCGGTGCTGGGCGCTGGCGGCAAATCGGCTTCAGAAAAATCAGCTTCAGAGTCAAGGTATGTGTACTACCAGGACACTCGTTATCCAGCCTACTCTCTCGGTAGCTGGCTCGGCTTTGAAGACCGCGCCACCGCGCTTGAGAGCAACCGCCAGATGGTGCTGGCCAAAGGCATCAGTGGCCCGATAGCGCTGTGGGTTGATGCCGTGGTTGAGGCACGCGAACTTATTTTGCAAGACATCGGCAGCTTGAGCCGGCGTATTCCCGGCGTGATCGGTGGCTCCTTGCGCAGTGACGGTAAGCCCATGTTCTTGCTCGACATACCTGAGCTAGAGCGCGCCGCCAAGTCGTCGGTGTACATCAATGCATCCAGCTCGCTGCGCCAGCGTATGCAGGTCAGGCGCACGCCAGTGATGGTGGTCGATGACGCGCTGTCCGTGCGCCGCTCCATGAAGCAACTGCTGGAAGACGCGGGCTATGAAGTGCTGGCGGCCATGGACGGTTTTGATGCCATTGAAAAAATGCGCACCAGCCCACCAGCGATTGTTCTGACCGACCTGGAAATGCCCAACCTCAACGGCCTTGACCTGACCCGCCGTATGCGCGAGATCGAGCAGTTCATGGCCATACCGGTGGTGATGATTACCTCACGCACCACCGACAAGCACCGCACCATGGCGCTCGATGCAGGCGTCAACGTGTACCTGACCAAGCCCTATGCAGACGCAGATTTGCTAGGGCATGTGCGCACCCTGCTTGCTCGCCGCTGATCTGCACGAATGATTCAGCCTGATTTGGTCCAAAAGCCTTGGAAAAAGACTTTTCTGAACCATTTTTTCCTAAAAAAACTTCTGTAAGCCAATAAATACGGGCGTGTACAGCTACTAAAATAGTAGCATCCGAAATGGCCATTTAATATTTCAGCGCCGTGCTCTTGCCCCAAAACACGCGATATGAAAACACGGTGTAGCCCACAATCACCGGCAACACAACGGCAGCGCCAGCAAAAATAACCGTCATCGCTTCTGGCGATGTCGCGGCTTGCCAGATGTTGATGCGATCAATCACCAGCCACGGGAACAGGCTGTAGGCCAGCCCGTAAAACGCGAGGATGAACACACCCACCGTCGCGCCAAACGGCACCCACGCACCGTACTCGCTGCCTTGCGCTAGCCGCACGGGCAGGCGTTGCAGGCTGCGGTAGATCACCCAGAACAACACGCCAGTGGTCGCCGGAATCGGCAGCAACAAAACGATGAATGGAAACGAAAACCACTTGGCAAAAATCGCCGGACTGACCAGCGGCGTGGCGATTGAAATCGCAGCAATGCCGGCCATGGTGAAGATCAAACTGCCGCGTGCCCAGCGCACCGCCTGCAATTGCAGCGCGCCTTCGGCCTTGATGATGAGCCAGCCCGCACCCAGCAGGCAGTAAGCGGCGACCAGCGCCAAGCCAATCACTGCGTTAAAAACAATCGTCCACCACGTCGATGCAAAACCCGTGATGAGCGAGCCCAGCATGTAGCCCTGGCTCCAGCTTGCCAACAATGAGCCAGTGTAAAAAACCCGGTTCCACAACGGCTTGTGCGCAGCCCGCGCCTTGACCCGAAAATCAAACGCCACGCCGCGCAGCGTCAGGCCAATCAGCATCGCGGCTACCGGCAAATACAGCGCCCCCAGAATCACGCCATGCGCCAGCGGGAACACGGTGAGCATGATGCCCACACCCAGCACCAGCCAGGTTTCATTCGCGTCCCAGAACGGGCCTATGCTGGCAATCATGGTGTCTTTGTCGTCGTCGCTGGCGCGGCGCATCAGCACACCCACGCCGAGGTCATAGCCATCCAGAATCACATAGGCCAGCATGGCAAGCCCCATGACGACCATGAAGGCGATGGGCATCCAGCCAGCGGCAGAGCTTAGCGCGGGTGCGCCTGCAAACAAGGTGTCAAGCATGGGCTGGCCCTCCTATCGTTGGTGATACTTTGCCTTCTTTTTGTTTTTCTTTTTCGGGGTAGTTCAGCACATTGAGCTGGTCTTCAAAATCTGCACCAGCGCCCCCGTTGGCATCGTCGCCAAACGGTTTGTCCGCATGTTTTTTGTGCCGCGCCAAATAAAACACTACCGACACATACGCGATGATGAGTGCCGCATACAGCGCAAGATAGAGCACCAAGGTCAGCGCAATCTTCGGTGCGGTAACCACGGTAGAGGCCGCTTGCGCCGTCGTCAACACACCGGACACCAACCACGGTTGCCTGCCAATTTCAGTGGTGTACCAGCCGGCAATCAAAGCAACCCAGCCCGCAAACGTCATGCCGACCAGCACCCGCGCCTGCCAGGTTTGCAAGGTTCTGGTCGGCGATTTTTTCCAAGGCGCGAAGGTAAATGCCGTGCTCCAGCTTACCGCCAGCATCAGCAAGCCGACGCCCACCATGATGCGAAAGGCCCAGAACACGGGTGCCACCGGCGGGTGCTTGCCTTCAAACTGGTCGAGGCCTTTGACCTCACCGTCCAGGCTGTGCGTGAGGTAGAGCGATGCCAGTTTTGGAATCGCAATCTCGTAGCGGTTGGACTTTGTTTTTTCATCCGGCAGCGCAAACAAAACGGCGGGTACGCCTTTTCCGGTTTTCCAGATGCCTTCCATCGCGGCCAGCTTGGCGGGCTGATGTTCCAGCGTGTTCAGGCCATGCAAATCACCCGCGATGATTTGCAGCGGTATCAACACAGCGGCCAGATACACGCCGGTTTTAAGCGCCACCATCACCTCCGAACCCCGGTCATTGCGCAGCCAGCGGTAGCTTGACAATCCCGCCACCAGAAATGAAACGGTCAGGCCAGAGGCCAGCATCATGTGCGTGAAGCGATAGGGAAACGAAGGGTTAAAAATCACTTCAAGCCAGCTGGTCACATGCGCCTGCCCGTTAATCATTTCAAACCCGGCAGGGGTGTGCATCCACGAATTTAAAGCCAATATCCAGAAGGCCGACAGCGTGGTGCCGCCCGCCACCAGCAACGTGGCGGTGGTGTGCATACGCTCGCTCACACGCTCGCGGCCAAACAGCATCACACCCAGCATGGTGGCCTCCAGAAAGAACGCCGTCAGCACCTCATACGCCAGCAGCGGTCCGGCAATATTGCCGACCTTTTGCATAAAGCCCGGCCAGTTGGTGCCAAACTGAAAGCTCATGGTGATGCCGCTGACCACACCGAGCGCAAAAGTCAGTGCAAAAATCTTCACCCAAAATTGATACGCATCCATCCAGTGCTGCTGCCCGGTTTTAACAAAGCGCAGCTTGAAAAACAGCAGCACCCAGCCGAGTGAAATACTGATGGTCGGGAACAGGATGTGAAACGTCATATTGGCCGCAAACTGAATGCGGGCCATGACGATGGCATCCATGGTGCCGAAAATCGCGAGTGAGTCCATGCTTAACTCCTTGTTGCTTGCAGAGCGAGGTTTGGGGTGATGCCTGTGGAATCCAGGGAGGCAAGACCATGCCCTGTTAAAAAGAGAACCTCCGGACGCAGCATGGGTAACATGATGCTCCCTACTTGCCCTTCAATCAAACAGACCATAACAGCAATGACCATGACCAGACAATACATCAGATCAGGCTCGACTTTTGAAACCCAAATGGCTTACTCACGCGCCGTGGTAGCAGGTGACTGGGTGTTTGTGTCGGGCACGACCGGGTTTGACTACGCGGCCATGACGATATCGAGCGACATTGCAGAGCAAGCCGAGCAATGCTTTAAAAATATTGAGACAGCGTTAAGCCAAGCCGGCTCAAGCCTGAAAGACGTGGTTCGTGCGACCTATGTGTTGCCCGATGCAGCCAGCTTTGAGCAGTGCTGGCCAGTGATGCAAAAATACTTTGGCAATGTGCGCCCGGCGGCGATGATGATCTCAGCTGACTTGGTGGATGCGCGCATGAAGATTGAAATTGAAGTCACGGCGATTAAGCAGCGTTGATTAAGAGCTCAAAGCCGACCGTTGCTCCAACTATCAACGGCTTGGCCGCTTGCGCACCAACTGGCGCTTTTTAATCGGCGCTCTGGGTGGCGGCGTGTCGATGGCTAGCGACTCGGCCACAAACAGCACTACTTCTTTGACACCCAGGCCCATCATGTCAAGCTCGACAGCGGCTGCTCGGCTGACATCGATGATGCGGTTGCGGCCCTCCGCGCCCAAGGCATACGGGCCTCGGTCGGTGATGCGTACATCGACTTCGCGGCCATTGACGAGGCTGCGCACCCGCACCAGCGTGCCGAAGGGCAAAGTGCGGTGCGCGGCGGTGAAGGCCTGCTGGTCATAACGCGCGCCACTGGCGGTGCGCCTGCCATGAAAGCGTGGGCCGTACCACGAGGCTGTGCCGCGCTCTAGCTCTCGCTGCGGATCGCTTGACGCGTCTTGCACTTGTATTGGCAGCCCTTGGGTTGACGGCATTAAGTCAAACCTACCGATTGCAGGCGCATCAACTGAATCGGTTTTTGACACCGCAGCGGATGGTGGTTGAACGCTTGGCACAACCCCACGCGGGGCGGATGCACAGCCAGACAACCATGCGGCCACACCAAGCACAACCACCCACCGAGTAAGGCCAGACCACACCGCAGCCCCTCGCACTTAACCCTGCTGCAAGCGTTTGCAGAGTTCTAGCGTCGCAACACTCTGGTTCATGGTGTAGAAATGAATGCCGGGCGCGCCGCCATTTTTGAGTTGCTCACACAGGTCTGCAACCACGTCTAGCCCAAAGCTTTTGATCGACTCGACATCATCGCCAAAGCCTAGTAAACGCAGGCGAATCCAGCGCGGGATATCGGCACCGCAGGCATCTGAAAAGCGCATCAGCTGAGTGGAGCTGGTGATGGGCATGATGCCGGGTACCACGGGCACGTCTACGCCCAGCTTTGCTGCTTCATCGACAAAACGAAAGTAAGCGTCGCTGTTGAAAAAATATTGCGTGATGGTGGAGTTGGCACCCGCCTTGACCTTGCGCACATAGGCTCGCAAGTCTGCATCCGCCGACTTGGCCTGTGGGTGAATCTCGGGGTAGGCCGCGACTTCAATGTGAAAGGCATCACCGGTCTCGGCGCGGATGAATTCAACCAGGTCACTGGCATAGTGAAACTCGCCGCCTATGCCGTAGCCGCTGGGCAAATCACCACGCAAAGTGACCAAGCGCTTTACGCCCATCAGTTGCAGCGTGGCGAGTTGCTGGCGCACGATGGCCTTGGTTGCGCCTACGCATGATAAATGGCTTGCAGCATCAACACCTTCGGCCAGAATTTCGCTCACTGCCGCAAAGGTGCCTGCTTGCGTCGAGCCGCCCGCGCCAAAAGTGACCGAGCAGAACTCGGGTTTGAGCGCATACAAATGCTGACGTACCACACGCAGCTTGACTTCGCCTTCAGCTGATTTTGGGGGGAAAAATTCGAAGCTGATGGGCAATTGATTCGTGTTCATTCAGTAGCATCCTTATCAATGGTCTTTTTACTTTTTTTGGATTTTGCACGCGCGGGGCCGTGCTGGCCCGCATGGGCTTCTTCTGAATCTTCATGCGCCGCGTGCAGCGCGCGTTGCTCGCTGCGTGGTGTGCGCTTGGGCAGGTTGCGCGCCGGTGCGGCAAGCAGCGGCTGGTCTTAGCCTTCTACGTTGTGGCCTTTTTGCGCATGAATAAAAAACTCGCGGTTACCGTCGCCACCTGCAATGGGTGAGTCCATCCAGCCCAGCACTTTGAGGCCAAGACCGGTGCAGGTATCACACAAACGCTTTTCAACAAACTCAAACAGCGCTGGCTCACGCACAATGCCGCCCTTACCGATTTGACCGGGCTGCAATTCAAACTGCGGTTTGACCAGCATCAGCAAATGGCCGTCGGCCTTCAGCAGGCGCGCAACAGCGGGCAGCACCAACGTTAAAGAGATAAAAGACAAATCGCCGGTTAAAAAATCAAACAGCGGGCTGAAGTCATCATCGCCCCTGTCTTCGTCGTCATCGTCCCTATCCTCGTCGCGAGCTTCATCATCTAGCTGCACCGCACGCGCATAGTGCTCGGCCAGATCATCAGCCGAGAGTGAGCGCGCATTCACGCCCTCAATGCAGACCACACGCGCATCACCGCGCATGGTGGCGTGCAACTGGCCATGGCCCACGTCAATGCCTAGCACCTTGGCCGCGCCGTGCTGCAACAAACAATCGGTAAAGCCGCCAGTGGACTGGCCTATGTCGAGGCAGCGCAGGCCGTTGACGTTCACGCCGGAAATCTTCAAAGCACCTTCAAGCTTCAGCCCGCCACGCGAAATGTATTTGGCCTCGGTGTTGTCCAGCACCTCAAGCTCTGCCGCATCAGGAATCTCGTCACCATTCTTAGCCACGCGCTTCCACGCGGGCTGAACGCCAGTGTCAACCAACACGCGCCACTGCACACCCGACGCAATCAAGCGCTGGGCTTGGCTGCGGGTGGTGGCAAAACCGTTTTCGACGAGAAATAAGTCAGCACGCATAAGGGTCTGGTTGTGGTCCCCTCACCCCTGCCCTCTCCCAGGGGGAGAGGGAGCAAGAGGGAAATACATCAATAGCGGTAGGTATTGGCTTTGTACGGGCCGGCCTTCGACACGCCAATATAAGCCGCCTGCTCATCACTCAGTACGCTCAGCATCGCGCCGACTTTCTTCAGGTGCAAACGCGCAACTTTTTCGTCCAAGTGTTTTGGCAGCACATACACCTTACCGACTTCATATTCAGCCTGCTTGGTGAAGAGTTCGATCTGTGCAATGGTTTGATTGGCAAAGCTCGACGACATCACAAAGCTCGGGTGACCCGTGCCGCAACCGAGGTTAACCAGGCGGCCTTTGGCCAGTAAAATGATGCGCTTGCCGTCCGGGAAGATCACATGATCGACTTGCGGCTTGATTTCTTCCCAGGTGCATTTTTCAAGCGCGGCAACGTCGATTTCATTGTCGAAGTGGCCGATGTTGCAGACGATGGCCTGGTCTTTCATGGCCGCCATGTGCGCGTAAGTGATGACGTTTTTGTTGCCGGTGGCGGAGACAAAAATGTCGCACTTGTCGGCGGCATATTCCATGGTCACGACTTTGTAGCCTTCCATCGCGGCTTGCAGGGCGTTGATCGGATCGATCTCGGTTACCCAGACCTGTGCGCTCAGGGCGCGCAGCGCTTGTGCCGAGCCCTTGCCCACATCGCCGTAGCCAGCCACGCAGGCAACCTTGCCAGCAATCATCACGTCGGTGGCGCGCTTGATCGCGTCAACCAGTGACTCACGGCAGCCGTAGAGGTTGTCGAACTTGGACTTGGTGACTGAATCATTCACGTTGATGGCGCGCAGGGCCAGCGCGCCCTTGGCCGACATTTCATTCAGGCGCAGCACGCCAGTGGTGGTTTCTTCGGTCACGCCAACGATGTTCTTGAGGCGGCGGCTGTACCAGCTCGGGTCTTGCGCGAGCTTGGCCTTGATCGAGTTGAACAGGCAGATTTCTTCTTCGCTGCCTGGCTTGGCCAGCAGGCTGGCGTCTTTCTCGGCCTGGGTGCCCAGGTGCATCAGCAAGGTGGCATCGCCGCCGTCATCCAGGATCATGTTCGGGCCTTCTTCGGGCGCGCCTTTGGCGCCGCTGAACTCGAAGATGCGATGCGTGTAGTCCCAATAGTCGGCCAGGGTTTCACCCTTGATGGCGAACACCGGTGTGCCTTTTTCGGCAATCGCGGCGGCGGCGTGGTCTTGCGTCGAGAAGATGTTGCACGAGGCCCAGCGCACATCGGCGCCCAGGGCTTGCAGGGTTTCAATCAGCACGCCGGTCTGGATCGTCATGTGCAGCGAGCCGGTGATGCGCGCGCCTTTGAGCGGCTGGGCTTTCGCAAATTCCTGGCGAATCGCCATCAGGCCGGGCATTTCGGTTTCGGCGATTTTCAACTCTTTGCGGCCCCAGGCGGCAAGCGACAGGTCGGCAATGATGTAATCGGCGGTAGGTTTAAGAACGGCGCTCATGGTGACTCCAAAACAGGCTTTTAAAAACCACTGTGGGGAATCAACTCACCTCACAGCACAGTGGGTGAGCGCGGTTGGGAAGCAGAGTCGGCGGGCGACCTGTTGTCCGAGCCTCACTCGCCTTCTGACCGGGTCAGTGTGTGGCGGGCTGCATCGCTCCTCGAACGTCCGCTATTCTATACGGTCGCCCTGTCAAGGCGCAAATACTGACCTGACCCCAAGTTTTACGCATCTATGAGGTGTTCCCGCTGACCTGCCCGCACTGTGGCGGCCCCATCCGAATTCAATAGCCTTCATTACGTTCAGCGCAGACATCCACAAGATACTGGATCACATCGGCGTCGACAGCCAAGCTCCGCGCATTACCCCGGCACCCGGCCACCGCCGTGGGATGACTGTGGTGCGCAGGAGCAGGGGGAGGGGGTTGATGCCATGCCGGACTGGGATATGACCAGCCAATCAGCACCCGACTACCCCGAAGATCAGCGCACAGACTAGTGAACTTGCTGACCTAAAAAGCGACGACTGCGCCGGGGTAGGGCTGTGCCCGCAGATCACCAGAGGCGTCGTTTTTGCTGATGGTGGCGAAATTTCTGGAAAATCAGACGGACGGCTGTGGGTGCATGGGTCTTCCGAGGCTGATTTTTGGTGGGATACTTGGGCTCATGCGGTTGAATTTCCTATCCGTTTTTTATGCGCTTTTAGGGCTGTATCGCAACAAATACGGGCGTTAGCAGCTATTGAATTTGTAGCACCTAGCTTGCAGGAGGGCGGACTTGGAATGGGATGTGGGAGACCTGACCCTTGACTTCCATGTGACCCTTGACTTCCATGACTTCCAATCAGGCACGCCATGGAACGAAAATTTGCACACCCGGGAGGTCGAAAATGCTTGACTTTTAAGACAGTTGCTTATTCGTTAGGCCGCATTCGCTGACCAGAGGGCCATGCTCATCGTGCAATACGCTCGGCTTCTGCCTCAAGCCCAGCGAGCGAGTTCACTTATGGTAGCAATGAGCGCCATGAATAACTTTAGCTCAGCGGAGGATAGTGGAACACCGTAGCTCGGGTTCATGTACGAAGAAAGCGGCCCGCACATTGCCCGGTATTTAATCAGCGCCCGCAATACCAGTTCGTTTGGCGCGTCGGCGAAGCCGAACCTATTGACTTGCTCGGCGGTATAGTTGAACTCAAAGAAATCACTAGTGTCCGGTTAAAAGTCGAACAAAATCAACTGGTTAGCGATGGGTGTGGGGTCAATTTGGGAGCGATCGGGCTGCAAGGCGCATGACAGCTGGGTTTTCTCAAAAATC
>JBKJOH010000214.1:0-9387 GCA_046593295.1 Polaromonas sp.
GGTGGTAGAGCTGGGTAGCAAGATCGAAATTTAGAGCGCCGCAAGCAAAAAGTGCCGCAGCTCAATCAGTACGGGCGCGAGCAGCTATTGAATTTATAGCAAACACTGCGCGCATCCACACCGCTCGGGCTGAGCCTGTCGGACAGTGCTCAAGCCCCGCTTATCACTTTTCTGGTCACCTTGTCCGGCGCGGGCGCGGGCAGCTATCAAAAACATAGTGTTCAGAGCTCCCGCACAGACCCAGCCACGCGGCGGCTGGCGCTTCGCCGGAATTACAAGTTGTTGCAGCGCAACAAAATCCTGAATTCTTGCGTTTAGGGGTCTGCGCTGACTTGCTTAGCGCGGGGTGAGGTGCAAAATAGCATTCCTCAAGCCAACCCCTCCCGCCGCTGCGGCCATCGCCTGACCCAGCCGAAGCGGGAATTTTTTTGTGTCCAGTAAAAAATCATCTCTTGCGGCGCTCACTCTGGGTGCCATCGGTGTCGTCTACGGCGACATCGGAACCAGCGTCCTGTATGCCTTCAAGGAAGTTTTCGTGCATGGCCGTGTGCCGATCAACGAGGCCAACATTCTTGGTGTGCTCTCGCTGTTCTTCTGGACGCTGACGATCGTTGTCTCGGTCAAATACGTCGTGCTGATCATGCGCGCCGACAACAACCGCGAGGGTGGGCTGATGGCCTTGCTGGCGCTGGCCTCGCAGTCAGTCAAAGACCAACCGCGCCTGCGCCGTGTGCTGCTGATGGTTGGTGTCTTCGGCGTCGCGCTGTTTTTCGGCGACGGCATCATTACCCCCGCCATCTCGGTACTGTCGGCGGTTGAAGGTCTGGAAATCGTGACTCCTGCGGCCAAACCTTACGTGGTGCCGATATCGCTGGTGGTGCTGGTGATGTTGTTTGCAGTGCAGCGCCGGGGCACCGCCGACATCGGAAAATTTTTCGGCCCGATCACGGTTCTCTGGTTCCTGGCCATAGGCACCACCGGCGTGCTGCAAATTATGCAAAACCCGCAGGTGCTGGCGGCCGTGCTGCCAGTGCATGCGCTGCGCTTTGCGACCGAGCATTACACCATTGCGTTCATCACGCTGGGGGCGGTGTTTTTGTGCGTCACCGGGGCCGAGGCACTGTATGCGGACATGGGCCACTTTGGCAAGCTGCCGATCCGACTGGCCTGGTTTGGGCTGGTGATGCCGTCGCTCATGCTTAACTACTTCGGTCAAGGCGCCTTGGTGCTGTCAAATCCCGAGGCGGCGGCAAACCCGTTTTACCTGATGACCCCGGACTGGGCACTGGTTCCCATGGTGGTGCTGGCCACGGCCGCGACCGTGATCGCTTCGCAAGCACTGATCTCGGGCGCCTTTTCGGCGACCAAGCAGACCATCCAGATGGGCTTTCTGCCACGCCTGACGATTTTCCATACGTCGATTCGCGACACTGGCCAAATCTACATCCCGGCGGTGAACTGGATGCTGCTGGCTGGCGTCATCACGGCGGTTGTCCTGTTCGGTTCGTCCAGCGCACTGGCCGCAGCCTATGGCATCTCGGTCAGCCTGGTGATGGTCATTACCACCTTGCTGACCTTTTTCGTTGTGCGTTACCGCTGGAAGTACCCTTTGTGGTTGTGTATCGCGGCCAGCAGCTTCTTCATCCTGGTTGACGTGGCATTTTTTGCATCCAACTCACTAAAGATCGCGCAAGGCGGCTGGTTCCCGCTGGTGCTGGCGGCTGTGCTCTACACAGTCATGGCCACCTGGAAGCGGGGCCGTCAACTGCTCAACGAGAAGCTGCGCTCCGATGCCATCGATCTGCCCAGTTTTTTGGACGCTGTGTTCGTCAGTCCACCCGTCAGGGTCGAGGGGACGGCTGTGTTTCTGACCGCCGATCCCGGCACGGTGCCGAATGCGCTGATGCACAACCTCAAGCACAACAAGGTGCTGCATGAACAAAACCTGTTCGTCACAGTGCGCAATCACGAGGTGCCGTGGATAGGCATGAACAAGCGGCTTGAAGTCGAGTCGCTGGGCCACCACTGCTGGCAGGTTATCGTTAACTATGGTTTTAAAAACGACCTAGACTTGCCCAAAGCGCTTAAACAAATTAAGGGCCGCGGCTGCGAACTGGAAGAGATGAGTACCAGCTACTTTTTATCACGAGACACCGTGGTGCCAACGATAGGCAGCGGCATGATGCCCTGGCGGGAAAAGCTTTTTGCGCAGATGCACCACAATGCCAGTGGCGCGGCGGACTTTCTGAATCTGCCGAATAACGCGGTGGTAGAGCTGGGTAGCAAGATCGAAATTTAGAGCGCCGCAAGCAAAAAGTGCCGCAGCTCAATCAGTACGGGCGCGAGCAGCTATTATTTTCAGAGCGCTGTTTCGATATAGGTGTAGAGGTAGTTCGACCCACCACTCACATTGCCCAGCAAGCGTGATGACCCAAAAATGCCTGAGCGGTGCGACACGCCGAAGCCCCAGTACGTTTCTTTCAAAGCGCGTGAGCCGAACAAGTCGCCCAGGCTGATGTCAATCGTCGGGTCAAGATAGCCCAGCAGACGCGAGGTGGTTTTGCCCGCTTGGCTGCTTACCTCGGTGTACGGCACGCGCTGCGCCATCGACACACCAACACCCAGCCCCAGCCGTGTCTTGATGCGCTCACTCCACGGGAATCCGGTGTAAATCGCCTTCATGAACACATCGAGCTGCAAGCTGCTCGATTGCAGGCCGCGCTCGTTGTGCTGTGTCACGCCCACATAGCCGGTAAAGTCCAACGGCCAGTCATTGAGCTGGTTGATAAACGGCTTACCCACCTGAATGCCCGCGATGCTGGTGGGCTTGGCGTTGTCAAGCGATGCGCAGCGGGCCGTGATGATTCTTGCCAAGTGGCAGCTTGGCTCTGCGGCTTTGCCGTACAGCGCTTTGAAATAGGTTGGTGAGTTGTCTTCGGTCCACTCGCGCTTGTGGCCGCCAAAGTCGTAAGCCGCCCCCACGTACACAACGGGCAGTACCCGCTTTTGCACAATCGGGCTTTCTTTGATGCTGCCTGCCAAGTAGGTGGCTGAGAGGCCGCCCAACAAGCGCCAGTGGGTTGACAAGTCGTATGAAGCGTACAAGCCAACTTGCGAGTTAACGCCCGCACCCGGTGCATAGGCTGGACGGCCCGCGATGGCCTCGCCCGGCAGCACACCGTAATAATAATTATTGAGCTTGGCATCTCTGAACGCCACGCTCGCGGTAGGCCTGAGCAGCAACGCGCCGGATCGCCAGTCGTAGCTGTAACCCAGCCGTGCCTCGCTGCCGCTAGACGCGCCGCCCACATTGCGCACCAGCTCGGCCTGTAGCGTGCCCCAGTTTTGGCGGTATTTGTACGACAAGCCAAAGTCCATGCCTGAGTCGCGCGGTGCCATGCCCGCCAAAATAGGCGGCCGTTTGTCGATGACGGGGTAGCCCTCCGTCCGCTGTTCAATGAACACATCGAGCCGTTGACCTGCGCTGCCCTTGATGCGGTCACCCTCGTTGATGAGTTTGAGGCCCACGCGGTTGGCATGCAAAAAAAGCCGCTCGCCTTCATACAGGTACAGCGGCATCAGGTCGTAGCGCGTGCCGCCGCCTTTGTAGGGCGATGTTTCAATGCGTGTGGCAAAACCCAACCCGACGCTGCCCGGCGCATTCAAAATATCTGTCAGCGGCTCGGTGTCGCCCACTGCGCGCGCGGGTGCCGTGGCAAAAGCGCAGGCCATGAGTGCTGCGGCAGTTAAAAGAAAGTGGGGCGGGTATGGGGGTTTCATTTTTCAGGGTTTCGTAACGTGGGTTATTGGGGGCAGACGCCAATTTCATGACGATGCAAAGCATCGCACCCGAAGGGCGTGCCAAGGGCACGATGAATTTGGACTCTAACCCCAAAAACCCTTGTAAACAAAAGCGACCAGCGCCCGTAGGGTAATCGACAAAAAAAGCCGGCATGGTGCGGGATTTTTGTGGTGTCTGTTATTTCAACAAAGCTCAAAACGGGATGTCGTCATCCATATCGTCAAAGCCACTGGCTGCTTTGGCTGGCGATGCGGCAGGTGCCTGGCGCGGTGCCGCACTGGGCGCTCTGGCTGGTGCCTCATAACCTCCACCTCCACCGCCGTCATCACTACCAGCACCAGCGCCGCCCATGCCCTGACGGCTGCCCAGCATTTGCATTGAGTCAGCGCGGATTTCAGTGCTGTATTTTTCAATACCGTCTTTGTCTGTCCACTTGCGCGTGCGCAGGCTGCCTTCGACATAAACCTGCGAGCCCTTGCGCAGGTACTGCCCGACGATTTCGGCCAGGCGACCAAAAAAGCTGACACGGTGCCATTCGGTGATTTCCTTCATCTCGCCGCTGGTTTTGTCCTTGTAGCGGTCGGTCGTGGCAATGGTGACGTTGGCCACCTGATCGCCGTTGGGGAAAGAGCGGGTTTCCGGATCCCGGCCCAGGTTGCCGACGATGATGACTTTATTGACTGATGCCATGGCGTGTTCTCCTAATTTCTACAGTTTACCTGTGTGGGGTGGGGGTGGTCATCTTCCATGCGACGGCGAGCCACAACAACATCAGGCCACCGCAGACGATAAAAAGACCTTGTGCGCCGTGGTTTTTGGTGATCCAGCCACCGACTGCACCACCCGCAAAAAACCCTAGCGATTGCAGTGTGTTGTAAACCCCCAGCGCTGCGCCACGCGAATGCGCAGGTGCGGCGCGCGAGGCCAAGCTCGGTTGCGTAGCCTCCAGCACATTGAAGCCGCAGAAAAATAAAAACAGCAAGATGCCCAGTAAACCCAGGCTTGGCACAGCCATGCCGGAGACCCAGAGCAAGCCCAGCTGCACCACAAAAATCAGGCCGATGGCCACCAGAAACACGGCCCGCAGGTAGCCGCGTTTTTCGAGCGGGAAAAGCGTGCTGCCCATTACCACAAACGATGCCAGCACTGCGGGCAGGTATACCTGCCAGTGGCTTGCCGCACCAAGCCCGCTGGCTACCAGCAGTGCCGGAATGGCGACCCACATGGCGAGCTGCACGGCGTGCAATACAAAGACACCAAAATCCAGGCGCAGCAATGCACGATGCCTGAGCACCTCCAGCACGCTGCCACGCAGAGAGTTGGCGTGTTTGACGGGTTCAGGCGGCACCCACCAGATCACGGCTGCAATCGCCGCCAGCGCCAGCGAGCCGGTTAGCGCAAATAGGCCGGCAAGGCCGATGCGGCTGGCCAGCAGTGGTGCAACCACCAGCGACAGCGCAAACATCAGCGCGATGCTGCCACCCACCAGCGCCATCGCCTTGGTGCGGACTTCATCGCGCGTCAGGTCGGCCAGCATGGCCGTCACGGCGGCTGAAATAGCGCCCGCGCCCTGTAGCGAGCGGCCCGCAATCAGCCAGTTCAAATCGGGTGCCCAGGTGGCCACAAAACTGCCTAGCGCAAACACCAGCAGGCCAGCCACCATCACCCGCTTGCGGCCCCACCAGTCAGATGCCAGGCCGAAGGGGATTTGCAGCAGGCCCTGCGTCAACCCATAGATGCCCATCGCCAGCCCCACACGCGCCGGGTCATCACCACCGGGGTACTTGGCAGCCTCCAGCGCAAATACCGGCAGCACCAAAAACAAACCCAACATGCGCAGCGCAAAAATCGAAGCCAGCGACCCGCTGGCGCGCCGCTCGCTAGGGGTCATGGCATGGGACGGGTGGGGAACGGCGGGTTCAGTCAAGACAGGTAGGGGCTGAAAGGAAAGCAAAAGTCGAAGAGTTTTTGGGGTCAGAGCCGAAATTCGCCGAGCCTACGGCTCGCCCGGAGGGCGCGGTGCGATGCACCGCAGCGAAATTGGTGTCTGACCCCAATAACTCTTCAGTCCAGTATTGTGCTTGAAAGTGTGCATCTAGCTATGATGGAGAGTTTTGCGGCTTGGGCATTTAGTGAACTCTCCCGACGACAACAGGTATTTGGCCAATGCACTCAAATTGCAGCGCATCAGCATTCGCGGCGCGCGCACCCACAACCTGAAAAATATCGACCTCGATATTCCGCGCAACCAATTGGTGGTGATTACGGGTTTGAGCGGTTCGGGTAAATCATCTCTCGCGTTTGACACCCTGTATGCCGAAGGCCAGCGCCGCTATGTTGAAAGCCTGAGCACTTACGCGCGGCAGTTTTTGCAATTGATGGACAAGCCCGATGTGGACATGATCGAGGGCCTGTCGCCCGCCATTTCCATCGAGCAAAAAGCCACCAGCCACAACCCGCGCTCCACCGTCGGCACGGTGACTGAAATTCACGACTACCTGCGCCTGCTGTTTGCCAGGGCTGGTACAGCGTTTTGCCCGGTACACGATTTACCCTTGCAGGCGCAAAGCGTCAGCGAGATGGTTGACCATGCGCTAGCTTTGCCGGAAGACACCAAACTGATGATTCTTGCGCCCGTGGCGCGCGACCGCAAGGGCGAATTCGTTGATGTGTTTTCCGAGATGCAGGCCCAGGGCTATGTGCGCTTTCGGGTGGCTGGCGTGTCGTATGAGTTCGATGACCTTCCCAAACTCAAGAAGACCGAAAAACACAATATTGATGTGGTGATTGACCGCATCAAGGTACGGCATAAACCCGTTCGTCCTGAGCCTGCCCCAGGGTCAGCCCGAACGGATTTTGACAACATGCGGCAGCGCTTGGCCGAGAGCTTTGAAGCCGCACTGCGCCTGGCCGACAGCAAAGCGATTGTGCTGGAGATGGACAGCGGCAAAGAGCATTTATTCAGCGCCAAGTTTTCATGCCCGGTATGCAGCTATTCGCTCAGTGAAATGGAACCACGGCTGTTTTCATTCAACTCGCCTGTAGGTGCCTGCCCGAGTTGCGATGGCTTGGGTCATAGAGAGTTTTTTGACCCAGCACGCGTGGTGGCCTTTCCGTCCCTCAGCCTGGCCAGCGGTGCCGTCAAGGGCTGGGACAGGCGCAACGGCTATTACTTTTCAATGCTCGAAAGCCTGGCCAAGCATTACCAGTTTGATATTGATACCGCATTTGAAACGCTGCCCGCCAACGTGCAGCAAGTGGTGCTGCATGGCTCTGGCGATGAAGAAATCAAGTTCAGCTATGTGATGGACTCGGGTCATTCAGTAGGTAAAAAGGTTAGCAAAAAGCATCCGTTTGAAGGCATCATTACCAACTTTGAACGCCGTTACCGTGAGACCGACTCCAGCACGGTACACGAAGAACTGGCCCGCTACCGCAGCGTGCAGCCCTGCCCTGATTGCAGCGGCACGCGCCTGCGCGAAGAAGCCCGGCATGTGTATCTGGTCAGCACGCCGCTTGATGACGGCGCGACGACACGCAAAGCCATCTTCGAGATCAGCCACGCCACGCTGCGCGAAAGCTTTGCCTATTTCAACACCTTGACGATGCAGGGAGCCAAAGGCGAGATCGCCGACAAGGTGGTGCGCGAGATTGGTTTGCGCCTGAAATTTTTGAACGACGTGGGCCTGAATTATTTAAGTCTTGACCGCAGCGCCGAGACGCTCTCGGGCGGCGAATCACAACGCATACGGCTGGCCTCGCAAATCGGCTCTGGTCTGACGGGCGTGATGTATGTGCTCGACGAGCCCAGCATTGGCCTGCACCAGCGCGACAACGATAGGCTGATTGGCACGCTCAAGCATTTGCGCGACATCGGCAACAGCGTGCTGGTGGTCGAGCATGACGAAGACATGATTCGCGCGGCTGACCACGTCATTGATATGGGGCCGGGCGCAGGCATACACGGTGGCCGCGTGATGGCGCAGGGTACGTTTGAAGAAGTGCGCGACAACCCGAACTCACTGACCGGAAAATACCTGGCGCAAACGCTCAAGATTGCCGTGCCCAGGCACCGCACCGCTTGGCTGCCCGTGGTCAAAAAAGTCGATGCGTTCGCGAATAAAAAACCATCACGTTTTCCGCCCAGCCCGGCAGCCGAACGCCGTGTCGCGCGTGAGGCGCAGCACATCGCCACGCTGGGCGACATGCAGGCACTGCGCGTCATCAACGCCACCGGCCACAACCTGAAAAACGTGAGTGCCGAATTCCCCGTCGGTCTGCTGACCTGCGTCACCGGAGTGTCTGGCTCAGGCAAATCAACGCTGGTCAACGACACGCTGTACGCTGCCGTGGCCCGCACGCTGTACCGTGCGCATGAAGAGCCCGCGCCGCATGAAAGCATCGAAGGCATTGAGCACTTCGACAAAGTCATCAACGTCGACCAGTCGCCGATTGGCCGCACACCGCGTAGCAACCCGGCCACCTACACCGGCCTGTTCACGCCGATACGCGAGCTGCTGGCCGAGATGAACACTGCGCGTGAGCGCGGCTACGGCGCAGGCCGCTTCAGTTTTAACGTAGCCGGTGGCCGCTGCGAAGCCTGCCAGGGTGACGGCGTGGTCAAGGTCGAGATGCACTTTTTACCCGACGTGTATGTGCCCTGCGACGTTTGCAAAGGCATGCGCTACAACCGCGAAACGCTGGAGGTGCAATACAAGGGTAAAAACATCGCGCAAATTCTTGACCTCACCGTCGAAACAGCCGCAGAGTTCTTCAAGGCGGTGCCGAATATTTCGCGCAAGCTGCACACACTGCTCGATGTGGGCCTGAGTTACATCAAGCTCGGCCAGGCAGCGACAACGCTGTCAGGCGGCGAGGCCCAGCGCGTCAAGCTGGCGCTTGAACTCTCAAAACGCGACACCGGCCGCACGCTCTACATCTTGGACGAGCCGACCACCGGCCTGCACTTTGCTGACATTGACTTGCTGCTAAAAGTGCTGCACCAGCTGCGCGACGCGGGCAACACCATCGTCGTCATCGAGCACAACCTCGACGTCATCAAAACCGCCGACTGGATCATAGACATGGGGCCTGAGGGCGGCGCGGGTGGCGGCGCGGTGGTAGGCGTGGGCACGCCCGAAGAAATCGCCGCCAACCTTGAGAGCCATACCGGGCGTTACTTGAAGCGGTTATTGGTAGCATAGATAATCCCGCTCATGCAAGGACACCCCTATGAACACTGATTTTCTGGATGCACACCATCGACATTTACGTGATGCAGATTTACTGTTGAGTGCTTCGCACTTGGCGAATGCGGATCATCTATATGGCATGGCTGCAGAATGTGGATTGAAGCGATTGATGATGGCTTTTGGGATGGAAACGGACAACACGGGTGCTCCAATAAATCGGAAAACAGATTGGATTCATGCAGAGAAAGTGTGGATGCGTTATGAAACTTATCGTTCCGGTCACGTGCAAGGGGCACAGTATGGTTTGCCTCCTTCGAATCCATTCAACGATTGGAAGACTGAACCGTGCTTATCGGGTTGTCACACACACCCACTACCGGTAGTGGGTGTGTG
>JBKJOH010000215.1:0-4464 GCA_046593295.1 Polaromonas sp.
CGTTGCGCGGAGGGTTATTGGGGTCAGACGCCAATTTCATTACGATGCAGAGCATCGCACCCGAAGGGCGTGCCAAGGGCACGATGAATTTGGACTCTGACCCCAATAACCCTCCGACTCTCGCATGAGTCCAAAGGGCGATGCGACACGCGCCTTGCACTTCATCCCGAAAAGCTGAATTTCTAGAAGTGCCCTTAAGATAGGTCAAACGCATGGCGCAGTGCCCGCGACCCCTGGATCAGCATCAGCAATAGCGAGAAAAAATGAACGAGTCCGATACGTCCGCTGACACTGCTTCTCCGGTTTATGTGCCGTATCAGGAGTTTCGCACCGGCCTGCCTGCCGGCCGCTTCCGCTTGATCGTGAACCCGGAGCGCGCGCAAAAATACGTCAGGCATCGACTGTTTGTCGTGGGCATCTCGCTTCCCATCCTCGGCATCGGCACGGCGCTGAGCGTGTCAGGTTACCCGTGGGTGGGGCTTCCCATGATCGTTGTCGGCGCCCTGATGCACCGCGTCATCAAGGCCCACGCCGCGAAAATCCTGCTGCACCTGGCACTCCATGACGCAAAGACCTACCAGGAAGCGCTGGACCATGAAATCCTGGAAGTGCGTTACGCCGGCCGCGACTGATGCGCCGCAAGTGACTAATTGGAGTCTGACCCTCATTGTTCCCTTCTTTCCCTCAAACAGAACCTACCCCAACTACCACTGCCTCACAATTTCCAGTCGAATTTTTTGTTCTGACAACTCTTGTATTAACTGCTGCGCCAAGTCGCCCAGCGGATCGCCGCCCATTGCCTCGGTTTCTTCAATAGTGGTTTTGAGTTGATAAATTTCCGTTTGTTTTTGCGTTTCGAGTTCTTGCTTAATTTCATTCAAGCGGCGGCGCAGTTGCGCGATACGGCGGATGGCCTTGACGATTCTTGATGCCACGTCCTCGCCCGCAATGGCTTCGGGGTCTTGGCCGAATTCCAGTATCAGTTTTTCAATGGCCTGCTGGTTACCGCTCTCGTAGGCAAGATTCACTTGTGCCATCAGCACAGTGCGCCGTTGAATTTCTTGCGCCGTGGTGGCGCGGTCGGGGTGCATCAACTTGGCGGCTTGCCGGTATGTGCGCCACACATAGCCCGAAAGACCCATCGCCACAAGATAATTCCGAATTTTTGCAGTGACCTCGCCATGCACCGGAAAGTCAGGCTCGTCGCTCAACACGCCAAGCAAGGGCACAAGCGATGGCGCATCCTGGTTCAGGTCTGTCATGGCATCAGCGTGTCGCACTGCCTTGTTGTAGTCCGCGACAGTCGCTTTGCCCCTCGCGATGCCGATGAGCGCAAGGCGGTGGGCTACACGTACATGATCGCTGCTCAGATCGAGTGCCTGTGCGCACTGCTGGCGCAGTCGCCGCAAATCGACATGTTTTGGCAATGCATGGGCGAACTGCTCAAAAATCCACTCTGAATAACTTACTGCGGTCCCGAGTGGGATAAGACGGTCGCGATGGCGGTGGTATTCGCAGACCTCGGCTGCAGCCAGGTTTCCGAGGCGTTGCAACCAGAGGATACGGTAGGGGGTTTCGGTCAGAATCACGCGGTGGCTTTCCATCCCACGAAGAAATGGCTGCGCGCCTCCCGCAGGGTCCCAAAGCAAGACCTGAATTTCATGGCTTGGTCCCTCGACGAACACAGCGCAACCTGTCACCTGAACAGCCCGCCAACTGGGTGTGAGGTGAACGATCTTGGCGGGCGCTGCCATCACTTTCAGCAACCTTCGCCATAGCTGGTTCATCAGAAACGTACTATGAAAAGGCAGAAGCGGTGTCGGCGGCAGTGCCCAGACCGGGCAGCCCGTCCCCGTGAATGTTTGATTCGGCCTATCGCTGCCGGGAGGAAAGCTCATCCCGCCAAAGGCCGGTTCGAAGTGCTGCTGAATCAGTCGCTTGAGACTTGGGTGAATCTGCGTAGTCATAATTTCATGGATGGAGAAAGCACGTTTCGGTGCGATAGCCGCAGCTTCCCGCACAATCGGTCTGATGAAATCGAGTTACTCGCAAATTCCCGGGAACAGCAAACCGGGCTTGTTGGCCCGATTGTTCCGCAGAAAAAAGATGGCCGTGGTTTCAAACCTGCGGACACCGGATGTTGCGTTGGTAGAGGCGATTCACGATCGCGTCGATACGGAAGACCTGCTGGGTGAAAGTACCACTGAAGGGCTGGGAAAGCTCGTCGATCACCATCCCGGTACACGGGTCAACTTCTGGGTACAACGCCTGTTGCTGGAGTGGTTCTTCGGACGGTATGCGGTGCATCAACTTGAGGCCTACGAGTTGCTCACGGAATACGGCTGGGGATGTTCGTCAGGCACTCACCTCGCCGCATCCGCCGATGGAACGATTTCCTTACCCAGAGTTTTGTCCCTTGCGCCGTCGTATCTGAAGGAGACGCTGCACTACAAGCTCTATGGAAAATGGTTTGACAGCAGTCCCGGGCAGAAAAGCCCTTTGTCATCGCCCGATGCGCTGTTGAACACCGATGCTTCCATCAATTTCTGGTTGCCTGAGAGCGTTTTGCACTGCATTGACGACCTGCGTCATGAGCTGGACCTGACACGCAGTGACATTGTTCGCAACACTCTCTTTTTGCATCTTTACGGTCGGGTCTTCTATGAAGACTGTCTGGCCCAAGGTCATTGGAAAACAAAGTGGCGCGAGTATGACGGTGGCATTATGTTTTCGCGAATATCGCAGTCTTCCGTGGCAAAAGATCCAACACCACCGAACCCGGAAAAACCAAAGAAGGAGCCAGCGCCCCGCACAGCTTTTGTCGCGGCTTACGGGAAATCAAGGGAGTCCATAAAAATTTGGTTGGCTCCACTCATGCGTGAACACCTTGAGTTGATGGCCAATGAAAACTCTCTCAATCTGGCAGACTACGTGCGACGCACACTGACAAGCGATTTAGTGGAGCAGCATGTCTGACACTGCTGTGAAAAAATTGTATGCCAGCAAAGGCAAACCACGGGCTAAGCCATAAAAGGCAATCACTGCGAGAATCAAGCGCGTCACAATCCAACCTTAACCGCTACAGAGAGACCCCATGAGCAACCCCACCACCAACCCCATCTTCGACGCATCCGTTCCCGTCTTCAAGCAAATGCTGGGCGGCCTGAGCGATCTACTTGCCAAAGCCGAAGCCCACGCCACGGCAAAAAAAATCGATCCCAACGCCTTGCTGCAAGCGCGCCTGTTCCCCGACATGTTCCCGCTGCTGCGCCAGGTGCAGGTAGCCACCGACTTTGCCAAGAGCGTCTCAAGCAGGCTGGCTGGCGTTGAAGTGCCGAAAGTTGAAGACAACGAGCAGACCTTTGCTGACCTGCAGGCCCGCATCGCAAGCGTGCTGGCTTTTATCGGTGGGCTTGATGCGGCCAAATTTACCGATGCCGCCACGCGCGAGATCATCACGCAGGCCGGCACGCCAAAAGAAAAACGCTTTACCGGCCACTCGTATTTGTTCAACTACGGCTTGCCGCAATTCTTCTTTCACACCACGACGGCTTATGCGCTGCTGCGCCATAACGGCGTGGAAGTGGGCAAGAAGGACTACATCGGCAGCTATTAATCAACGCTACCTACCCCCATGTCACTCAAAGTCATAGAAGCCCAAACCGGCACTCAAGCCGGAGATAGCCCCGTCGCCACCATCATCATCATGCACGGCCTGGGCGCTGATGGCCGCGACTTTTTGCCGATTGCCGAGCAGCTCGATTTATCCAGCGTCGGCCCGGTGCGCTTTTTGTTCCCTAACGCGCCCGTCATGCCTGTCACCATCAACGGCGGCTATGAGATGCCCGCTTGGTACGACGTGCTGGCGGCCGACCTGGTGCGCCGTGAAGACGAAACCGGCCTGCGCCAGTCGCAGGCAGCAATTGAGGCTCTCATCGCCAACGAAAAAGCACGCGGCATCCCGGCCAATCGCATCGTGGTGGCGGGCTTCTCGCAAGGCTGCGCCATGACGCTGATGGTTGGCCTGCGCCATGCCGAGCAACTCGCAGGGCTGATGTGCATGTCAGGCTATCTGCCGCTGGCCGATAAAACCGCCGCAGAGCGCAGCACCGCCAGCCAGGGCGTACCCATCTTCCTAGGTCATGGCACCTACGACGGCATGATCGCACTGCCGCGCGCCGAGGCTTCCCGTGATGCACTCAAAGGCATGGGCTATGCAGTCGAGTGGCACAGCTACCCGATGGAGCATTCGGTTTGCCCGCAGGAGATTACGGATATGGAGGGGTGGTTGGTGCGGGTTTTGGGGTGATATTTGGTCGAAAGTCAGTCTGCTAACAATTCGTCAATAGAGGGTATCCTGAATTTTGTGTAAACGGCGCGTAGGTATTATGGTTTGGGCATCCTTTCCTCGAACATGATGGTAAATCGGATCAGCGCGCTTTTCCAATCCCGAAGCGGCATCGT
>JBKJOH010000225.1:0-2920 GCA_046593295.1 Polaromonas sp.
CACCACAAAAGCCACCAGCAGCGAGATCAGCAAAACAAGCCAGCCGGGCGTGTTGGGCATGGCATCCTGCATCAGGCCGATGATGGTCCAGCTGGTGAGCGCACCGAACATCAACACTTCGCCGTGGGCAAAGTTGATGAGGTTGATGATGCCGTACACCATGGTGTACCCCAGAGCGATCAGGGCGTACATGCTACCCAGAACCAGGCCGTTAATGACCTGTTGCAGGAATACTTCCATCAATGTCTCTCCGATTGACTGTGTTTCTTGTCGAGATTTTTCTGCTTGAGCTCATTGAGCTTCTCAGCAATCTTAATTTCCAGCCCCCGGCTAACCGGCCGATAAAACGCGGGCGCTTCCATACCTTGCGGAAAGTAGTTTTCACCGGCGGCAAAGCCGTCCTCTTCGTTATGGGCGTAGCGGTAGTCCTTGCCGTAGGCTAGCGTCTTCATCAGCTTGGTAGGGGCGTTGCGCAGGTGCAGCGGTACTGGCCGTGTGCCGTCATTTTTGATAAACGCTTTGGCTTCGTTAAAGGCCTTGTAAACCGCATTGGACTTGGGCGCGACCGCAAGGTAGACCACGCACTGCGCCAGCGCCAGCTCGCCCTCGGGTGAGCCGAGCCGCTGGTACACCTCGGCCGCATCCAGTGCCATGCGCAACGCGCGCGGGTCGGCCAGGCCAATGTCTTCACTGGCCATGCGTATCAAGCGGCGCGCCATGTATTTGGGCTCGGCACCGCCGTCCAGCATTCGCATAAACCAGTACAGCGCCGCATCCGGGTCAGAGCCACGCACGGATTTATGCAGGGCTGAAATGGTGTCGTAAAAAACTTCGCCTGCCTTGTCGTAGCGGCGCAACCGTTCGCCAAGTACCTTGAGCAGCCAGGCATCGGTGACTTCAGTCATTGGCGTGCCGGACTTCTCATTGCCAGCGGCAACACCCAAAGATTCGAGCGTGTTGAGCAGGCGTCGCGCATCGCCGTCGGCATAGGCAACGAGGCGCTCAACGGCCTCTGGCGCTATGCTTTCAATAGCTTGCAGCGCCCGTCTTTCAAGCGCCACAGACACTATTTTCTTTAAATCTTCTAGCTGCAGCGGTTGCAACACGTAAACTGCGGCACGCGACAGCAAGGCCGAATTGACTTCAAACGAAGGGTTTTCGGTGGTGGCACCAATGAAGGTGAACAGCCCGCTTTCAACATGCGGCAAAAATGCGTCTTGCTGGCTTTTGTTAAAGCGATGCACCTCGTCAACAAACACGATGGTGCGCTTGCCCGCAGCATCTGCCAGGTCGCCGCTCTGCCCGCGCCAGATACTGGCTTGCTCCACCGCCTCGCGGATTTCCTTGATGCCGCCCAGCACCGCAGAGATGGTGATGAAGTGCGCATCAAAGCTGCTGGCCATCAGGCGGGCAATCGTGGTTTTGCCAACGCCGGGTGGCCCCCACAAGATGCAACTGTGCGGCTGGCCGGACTCAAATGCAATGCGTAGCGGCATGCCTTCACCCAGCAAATGTTGCTGGCCGATCACCTCGCCTAAAGTTTGCGGGCGCAGGCGTTCAGCAAGAGGCTGCAACTCGGCTTGAGGCATCGCAATGGTCTTCATTCATGCGATTTTAGACAAAACGAATATCCGGCTCTTCATCTGTTGTTCATGTTTTGTTCAGGTGTGGTTCATCGCTCCATCATCCGCAGTTCAGGCGGAGCATGTCCAATCTATCTAACGGTCGGATTGATCGTTTGAAACAGAAAAAGCTGAAAACCGCGAGGGTTTTGGCCTAGACATGTACACAATTAACCTTTAACCCGTCGAGGACTACAAAATGACTACTGCAACAACACTCAAAAAACTGGCTCGTACTAGCGCTTTACTGGGCAGCCTCGCCCTGGCAGGCAGCGTATTTGCACAAAAACCAGTGCCGGTCTACAACAGCAACATCACCGAGGCGGAAGTGCTGGCTGTGCAAAAAGCTTGGGGCGATGCGTTAATTCAAATTAGCGAAGACTTTGTGTCTGGCGGTCGAGCCAAGGCAGCCGCGACGGCTAATGCCGTATTGGATGCCGCCTATGGCTACAACATGGGCCCCGTGCTATTCAAACCCACGCTCACATCAGCGCCACAAACCTTCCGTGTGACCAAAGAAGGTGCATTGTCCTATTTTGTCGGCGGCAATCCCAGCTATCCTAAAGACACTGGCTTTGCACTGAAAGGGTGGAAAAAAGTAGACATTGAAAACGCCGCCATCCACATCAATGGCGATGTGGCATCAACCATGGGTAACGTCACTTTTACTGACAAGGACGGCAAAAAAACGACAGTGGATAAAACCTGGACCTTCAAAAAAGACGATATGGGTAAAACGCGCATAGTGGTGCACCACTCTTCCCTGCCGTACGCTGGCTCCTGAGGCGGCACGATTTCGGCGATGCAGTACTTTTTGACCATTAAACTAACTGCATGATACGTACGCGCCTCGGCATTGCCTTTGCGGCCATGGTTTTTTTAGCCATGGCCCAAGGGCTTTTTACCTTGTGGGCCACGTATAGCGCAGCTCGACACGCCGAACGCAGTTTGGTGGCGACCAACATGCTGAACCACTACCTCGAACTCGGTGCCAACAAACAGCGACTCAAGGTATGGTTTGCACAGTCTGCGCTGGCAGGCGACACCCTGGAAGTCGCGAAAAACAACTTACTTGAAAAGATGTCGCAGAGCTTGGACGAGTTGCAAAAACTCGCCCCGCGCGATGCGGCGCTGTCTCCAAGCGGTGTTAGTACGGAATCATCTGCCTTGCAACTGCTGTTACGTAACTTCGCCTTGCTTAAAACATCTGTTCAGTCAACCCGGTTTCAAATAACCGACCCTATTGCCCCCTCCAGTGAGCAATCAAAAAAATGGACAGATCTGATCAGTATTTTTGA
>JBKJOH010000358.1:0-10490 GCA_046593295.1 Polaromonas sp.
CTGAGCATCAAAAAACCGACTCTGAACACCCAGTTAACCCTTTTGTAGTGGAGCGATTGCATCTCGCCCCTATATGGATCAATGACTTACGCGTTTAACTGTCGAACCCGGGTGTACTGTAGTCCAAGCGCCATTCGCATATTCGGATTTCTGTCCATTACTGAACTGTAGAGAAACCTTCTGCGGGAGCGCGCTATCAACCGTCTTTCTACTTGAGATGATCGAGGCATCACCTAGCGATACCGATCTGAAGACACTAGCTAGTGTTGATTTACCTCTGCCGTTATCAGCGTAGATGAACGTCGCCTTTTGGCAGGTAAATGGCTTCCCATTGGCTTGATTTAGAAGTCCAACTCCTTGAACCTCGGAAATTCTCTCTAACATTCCGTCTCCCTTGTTTCAGCTAGTCGACAATCAATATCTGACGATCCCAATGACTGTGTTGGCCGGAGACAGATGAACGCAGCCCAACAAATGTTTCGTCAATAATCTGGAGACCACGCATAGCATTGATGTCGAATCTCCGCCAATCGGGGAGACCCCCATTGGAGCTGCCTCCCCTAATTTGGTAACCCAATACTTGATAGACCCCACCATTGACTCCATACACATGTGGCTCAATCACTCTTGGTGCGCCGCTATAGGTAAATGACAACAATTTTTTTGCTTTTATCGCCTCGATGATTATCTGTTCCATAACCCCTCCAATTAAAGTGTTGGCGCAACCAAAGCTGGCAGCTCTAGGCCCTCAATCTCCTGCAGCGACTTCCCCGCAATCCCCTGCAAGTCGCCATACATCCCCACCGTGGAGTTCATCACGCTCTCAATTTGCGCCTGCCGTTTGGCCCATTGCTTCATGATGACCTTGCGCTCTTTGTCCAGGTCGTCCTGCATCGATGAAAAGGCTTCGACAATGGCCTCTACCCGGTGTTTGAAGCGCGGGCCGGTCAGATATTGGTAGATCATTTCGGTCTTGGTGTGCCGTCCCTCCGACAAGGCGCGCGACTGGCTGACTTGCAGCAGCCCCTGGCGCAGCATGGTGGCCACAGGTAGGGCCGCGCGTGGCGACGTGACCCACACGCCTTCTACCAAGTCAAATGCCTCTACGCCTTTGGGTAATGCTTGGCTGACCAGCACGCACACCTCAGCCTTGGCGCTGCGCTGATCTTCTCGCAACTTGGCCAGCCAGCTGTCGCTCCAGTTTCTGGTGCGTTTGAATTCCCACAGGATGCTGCCGCAGGGCGTGCCGCTGGGGCTGTTGACGCGTTGCAGTGCGTCGCCGCCAAACTCGCCTTTAGCCACTGGCTCGATCACATCGTAAGGGAACTTGGTACGCAGCAGATTTTCAAACTCAAGCTCCTGCACTTCACCCTGCAGTTGCTGTGAGCCTTGCTCGGCTTTTTGCTTCAGCTCTTCAATCTTCTGCTGCATGGAAAGAATAGTTTGATCTTTCTCGGCCACCTTGAGCTTCATACCTTCTTCGGCATCGCGCTTGGCCAGGGTGCGCACTTCACTCAGGCCGCTTTCAACTCGCGTTTCCACCGTCAATTCGAGCTCGCGCTTGGCGTCGTCCAGTTCACGCTGTTTCCTAATCAGCTCAGCTTGGGCCTTCTGGGCTTCGGCCAGCTTTTGGTCACGCACCTTGAGCACTTCCTGCAATTCGGAGAGTTCACGCGCTTTTCCTTCGAGTTCAGCCGCTGATGCCTGTTTGGCTCGGCGCGATTCTTCTTCGACGACACGGGCGCGTTCAACCTTCAGTTGTGTAGCAACCTGCTCAGAGACTTGATCGTCAAGATTTCGCTTGACCTCTGCAATCTGCTTTTCCTTTTCCCGAACAGTGTTTTCTCTCTGTTCTACCTCCGCATCTTTTTGTGAAAGCTGCTTCTCAAACTGCTGGCGCGTTGCCGCGATTAGCGGAGCGGCCAAAGACTCCGTCAGTCTGATTTCGGTTTTGCAATTGGGACAGATAATTGTTGGCTCAGTCATTTTGTGATCCTTTTTTGTGTGCTGGGCACGGCCAACTGCTTGAGCGTGCTGATGCCAACCAACGACCGCATCTGCGTAATAGCGATGGCATTAAGCTGCGCCAAACGCTCAGAGGCGGCCAAGCCCTGATGAATCAGAACCGCATTGATGCTTTCGAGGTTTGACAGTACCACCAGTTGCTCCAACGTAGCAGCGTCGCGCATGTTGCCGCTCTGGTCTGCGTTGGCTTGCCGCCACTGGGCTGCAGTCATGCCGAACAAGGCAACGTTGAGTAAGTCGGCTTCGCTGGCGTAGATGATGCCGGTTTGCGCCTTCGTTAAGCGTGAAGGGATGAGCTGCTCTTTGATGGCATCGGTATGAATTTTGTAGTTGACCTTGGCCAGGGTGCGTTGGAAACTCCACTCCAGCGAGGTAGCGCGAGACTCTTCGTCCTTGAGGCGCTGAAATTCTTTGATGAGATAGAGTTTGAATTCTGGGCTGAGCCACGAGCCAAACTCGAATGCGATGTCTTTGTGGGCATAGGTTCCACCGTAGCGGCCTGCCTTGGCTTGCAGCCCGATTGCTCCAGTAGCATCGACCCACTTTTTTGCTGAAAGAAAGAAGCTATTTCTACCTGCTTCATTTTTAATTCCATCGAATTCGAGGGAATTAAAAACGGGGTTGTTGAGTTGCTCCCATACCCCCAGAAAGAGCACGGTGTCTTTGTTTTTGAGCCACTGCTCAATCAGGGCGCTGCCACCGTCAAAATTTCTGACCATGTCCGTGAGCGAAATGTAGTCCTGCCCGCCGCGAGCAGTAATGGTGACTTCCGTGTCTTTGACTTTAATAATGCGGTTTTTCATATCAACTCCCATTCACACGCCAGCACAGTGCTGACCGTGATTTCTTGTTTTAACTGGCGCTCAAGCTCGTCAATCAGGCTATCACGCTTACGCTGAATTTCGTCCTGGCGGTCGAACAGTTCGCGCCTTTTTTTGTCACGTTGGCCTTCATGTTCACGCTGTTCTTTTTGTGCCGCCAGCTTGTCGGCAAGGGTTGCAGCGCCTTTGCTCTTGGTGCGTGCTTCCTTGATGCGGCGGTCAAGCTCCTTGATGTCGCGCTCAAGCCCAACTTTTAGGTCGTCTGCCCACGAGTCCAATTTTTCAGCCTCCTGCGTAAAAGCCCCCAAGTTACGAGTTTCAAGGTCGGCCACCACAAGCGTCTTCTGTCGCTCGATTTCCGACTCAAGCGGGTTGCGGTCTGGCGCATTGCTCAGGATGGCGTGGGCTAGGCTTTGTTGAACACCGTGGGCCGCACTGGAACTACAGGGCAAGTTCAATAATCGCTCGGTCACGTCTTGAGCATAGGCTTTCCCATCTGCATCCATGGCCGCGATTAACAAATGTTCTTCAACTGCGCCAAGTGACCTGATTTGCAGTGACTGCACCTCTAACCAGCCGCTGCGCTGTCTGAGGGGTTCCAAAACAGAAACCTTGTTGCCATAGGCCGCGTAATCAAGTATGACTTTTGCAGTACCCAGCGCTTGTTGTTTGGCCTGTTGCAATAGCGCCTGTGCGAGCGGATGACCCAGCCGGTAGATGTGTGCATCGTCAGAGCGGCGCGGCAACTCATATCGACCCAGTTGCAAACTGTTGAATGGTGCGTCAAGGTCGGTCACGTTCGACGGCAATGACTTCAAGACAAAGCGGGTGTCGTCATCCGTAAAGTCAGCATGGCCGTGCAAAGCGCCCCGCGTGAAGCGCATCAACAACCTTTCCAACTTGTCTAGCGATGCCTTGGCATCCTGATTGCGAAGTCGCAAGCGTTCCTGAACATCTTCATCAAAGTTTTCAAGTAAGGACTTACGCGCCTTGAGCATGGCATCGTCGATTTCCCCAGCCAATTCAAGCTGGAGCTGTTCAAAGGCTGCATGAATGGCGGCAGGCTGGCGACAGGTTTGATATATCTCTGCGATGCGTCGTTCAAAATCAACGCCAGACTCAATAGCACCCAAGACTTCATCACTGGCACCAAAGACACCCTCAAACAACTTGAACTTCTGATCCAATAATTCATAAACGCGCTTGTCGGCCACATTCTCACGGTTGATAAAGTTGACCACCACCACGTCGTGCTTTTGTCCGTAACGGTGGCAGCGACCAATGCGCTGTTCGATACGTTGCGGGTTCCAAGGCAGGTCGTAGTTGATGACCATGGAGCAGAACTGAAGGTTGATGCCCTCAGCGCCTGCTTCCGTGGCAATCATGATCGAGCCATCAGTACCGTTGAAGTCACGAAAGTGCTCCACCAATGCGGCGCGTGTATCAGCGCTGCGTGACCCCGATATCCGGTCGGTTCCCGCATGGCGCTTGATCCAGTCGGCATAAATGCACTTGGATGCGTCGTCGGTGTTGGTGCCATTGAACAGCACCACGCCAGCGCCATAGGGCGTTTTGGCCAGCAGGCCCATCAAATAGTCTTGCGTGCGACGTGACTCTGTGAAGATGATGGCTTTCTTAGCCGCGCCCAATTCATCCAACTTGGCAAACGCGACCCTCAGAGCCTGCAACAGCGCCGTACCTTTTGAGTTTTCCGTGATGGAAATAGCCAAGTTGCGGAAGGACTCCAGGTCGGCTATTTCTTGTCTGATGGCTTCTACCTGCTCTTTGGTACGGGTCTTTTTCTCATCTTCAAATTGCGGCTCTAATTCGTCGGCCAATTCGTCCAGCGCCTCATAGTCTTGGTCAAGTTCATCGACCAGTGATTCACCATCATTGAAATTTGAGGCTTTCTCTGCCAGCGTTTTTTTGAGACGGTTCGTTATCGTTTCAAGCGCACCGGCAATGGCAAAGGTACTGGATGCCAACAACTTGCGCAGAACCAGCGTTATCAGTTGCCGCTGACTGTTGGGTAGGGCGTACAGAGATTCACGCTCAAGGTACTCAGATACGTGGTTGTACAGGGCCGTTTCATCAGCACCGGGCGAAAACTCGCGCAGCAAGGGAATGCGCTTGGTGTACTTCACATAGGCTTCCACTTGGCGGCGCAATGTGCGCTTGCAAATGGGTGCGATACGATTTTTCAACGCACTCAGTTGTTCAATTCGGCTTTCTGCATTTTTCAGGGATGCAAACTGACTCTTGAAGCTTTCAAGGTCGCCAAACACACGTTCATCAATGAAGCTCACCAGACCGTACAACTCCAGCAGAGAGTTTTGTAGCGGGGTTGCCGTCAAGAGTACCTTATGACAATGAGATAGGGCCTTTTGCAGAGTGCGTGCCGTCTTGTTTTCTGGTTTATAGACGTTGCGTAGCCGGTGGGCCTCGTCGATAACAACCAAGTCCCAAGGCACGGCTTTAATGTCGCCAGAACGACGCGCCGCGAACTGGTACGAGCAGATGATGATGCCGGACTGATTGAACGGATTGATCGCACCTTCTTTTACAGCTTGCCGGAATGACTTGGCTTCGAGAAGCGTGGCTGACAGCCCGAACTTGTCGGCCAGCTCCTGATGCCACTGTTTCCGCAAATTGGCTGGGGTAATGACCAGAATACGGCGCTTGCGTTCGGCCCAGCGTTGGGCAATCAACAAGCCCGCTTCGATGGTCTTACCTAAGCCAACTTCATCGGCCAGAATTGAACCCTTGGACAGCGGGTTACTGGTGGCGAACATGGCTGCGTCAATTTGGTGGGGATTCAGGTCAACTTGAGCGTCCAGCAATGCCCCAGCCATGGCTTCCATGGAACTGGATGCGGCACGGCGCGTAAGTTGGTGCGCAAAAAAAGCGAGTTGGTGCGGGCTATAAATCACAGCTTTTGCACTCTTCGTGCGCCGCCAACAGTCAAATTAACTGTTTTACCTTCTGTTTTGACTGCCATGTCATCCTTTATTGGACTTCTATTTTTGTATTTCGTCGTCTGAGAGCGGTGACATATTTGGCACCTTGCACATAAAGCTCTCGAAATTCTCCCTTTTCGGCGCAACTCGCTTCTTCAATGCGGCAAGTGTGCCCTTGGTATCGCTGCCACTTTTTGCATGGTCTAGCGCTTCCAAATATTCATGCAACTCGCGTTCCATCTCGCGGTATTTGTATAGCTGCACCACACATTGCAAGGCATGTTGCGCGTCGCGATGCCATGTTTCAGCCGCCGCTTTATTGGTTATTGAGTACGTGATTCCATTGCCGTGGCATTAGGCATGGTGTGGTTTCAGAGAGGCGGTGCTGTATGGTGCGGGGCCACAAAGCCATAAATCACATCGCATTGAACACTGGATAGAGCGCTCTTGGCAGCGATTCAGCAGTCAGTTTCTGTGGTCAGTGCTTGTGCTCCGCAGCCTTGCCAGCAACCGCGCCTGGCGCAGCCAAGCCAACTGGCAACACCAAATCCAGCTTGCTCTCAACCCCTTTCGCGTCCTTGAAGCGCAAGGTCACGGGTATGGTGCTGTCTTTCGCGAGCGGTGCCTTCAAGTCCATCAGCATGACGTGGTAGCCACCGGGCTTGAGCTGCACGGTCTGGCCAGCAGGCAAGTCAAGGCTGGGTACTGCCCGCATCTTCATGATGTCGTTTTCCATCTTCATCTCATGCACTTCAGCCACACCCGCTGCGGGTGACGACACGCCGATCAGCCGCGTGCCTTCTTTGGCCGTGATGTTCATAAAAGCACCTGTGCCCTTTTGGCCCTGCACAGTGGCCCGCGCCCATGCGCCCTCGACTTTGACGGCAGGCGCTTGCGCCGAGACTAGACCAGTCGCGAGCGACAAGGCGACTACCAAGCCAGCTCTTGCAAACAGATGTGATGTCATGTTCAGATTCCTTTGATGAGGTTGCAGGGGTGATTAGTGTTTGTGCTCGCCGCTGCCACTGGTCGGCATCAGCTCCAGCACAGCAGCGGGGGTTTTGAGGTCTGACAGCTTTTGCCCTGCTTGCGGAATTTGCGTCCAGTCCACACGACCTTCTTCGCAAATCTGGCTGACGGGCCAATACAGCGTGCCTTCTTTAGCGGGCAGTTTTGCTTGCAACACAAACTCGTCATACCAGGCGTTTTGCAAATAGTCAGCCGGCGTTTTTGCCGTCCATGTGATGCGCGACACATTTGAAGTTGCGCCCTGAGTTGCGTCTTGCGCGATATCAAGCGCCCAGCCCGCCTTCGGCATGGGCTTGGCACCCTGCACACCGCTTGGCACTGTCACCACAATTTGTTTGACTGGCGAGGCGCCGCAACCATGGCCGACTTTGAAGGTGGCCTTGTAGTAGCTGCCTGCGTTGGCAACTTGATACTCCAGCACCACATGGGCGGCACTGGGGACCGAAAAAGTGCCTAAAACACTGCCAAAAATGGCTGTAGCCCAATAAATACGGGCGTCACCAGCTATGGATTGTGTAGCAAATAATTTTTTCATGATGTTTATAAATCAAAACGCAGTTCAGCAACGTAAGTGCGCTGCGTGTATGGGTGAAAAGCCCAGTACTTGGCGTTGTTGATATTGTCAATGCCAACGCTGGCGCTCCATTGTTTGGCCAGTTTGTATTTGACTCGCACATCAGCCACCAGGTAACTGCTGTTACCCGTGTAGGTAAAGCTGTTGGTGTCTGAATTGTCGAGCCGGCCGTATTGCCGCCCGCTATAGCGCACACCCAGACTGGTGGTCAATTTGTCGTTGGCCCTGTAGCTGGCTAAAAAGCTGGCGCGCCAATTCGGCACACGCGGCTGGCGCATACCCACGCTGGTCGGGTTGTCGGAGTTGGACACAATTTTCGAGTTGGCGTAGGTCAGACTGGCTGCCAAATCCAGACCCTTGATCGCCACGTCATTCGCTGTGTACGCGGTCTCCAGGCCCCAGGTGCGTACCCGGTCAATGTTCTGGATATTGGTGATGTTGGGCGTGACGTTGAAGTTGGTTTGCGAATACAGCGCGCCCTGCGTGTTCTCGGTGAACAGCGTGGTTCTGAAAAGGCCACCGCCGCCAATGTCACTGAGATCACGCTCGACCGAGAACTCGGTTGACCAGGTCTTTTCAGCCTTCAAGTTTGGGTCGTTATTCACGATCACGTTCGCTGCAATCGTGCCCTGGTACAGCTCGCCCACCGTCGGCATGCGCACGGCTCGTCCCGTTGCGGCCTTGAGAGCCCACAGCGGCGTGAGCTGATAGGCGATAGCAGCCTTGGGTGAAAAATTGTTTTCTACCCGTTCAGACAAACCCAGCAAGGTTGCAGCGTTGCCAACCTGACCACCAAAAGCACGCAAGTTTTCATAACGCATACCCAGTGTGGTGATCCAGCCCGGCGCAAACTTCCAGCTGTCTTGCGCGTACAGGCTTTGCAAGGTGGTGTTGCCGTTAAACGCCGAGAAACGCGCACCTGCGCCACCAGAAATCCAGTCGGTCGTGTCAGACACCAAGGTGCGCAGCTTGTAGGCCTCACGCTGGTAGCCAAAGTCCACCACATGCGCTTTGGCCCCCTCGACATCAGGCCGCCAGGTGCCTTTCAGTGCCAGCGTGTTCCAGCCAGAGCCGCCCATGTCGGTGATGCGGCCCGCTCCGCCATCAAGCGCGTTGGACAAGGCACCAGTCGGAGCGCGTGACTCGTCTTTGTTGTAGTTGTAAATGCTGCTCGCAACCTCCCAGTCAAACAGACCTTTGGTGTTGCTTTTGACGCTCAAGCCATGAATGACATGGGTGAGCAGATTGCGGTTGGTTGAAATGTCGGTAGGTGCCAACGTGTAATGGCGGCCACCGATGTTGACGTTACCGCTATAGACCTTGTTGCCCGCTGCATCACGCAGATAGGTATCACCATTCGACGTAGCGGTGTTGTCCCACCAGCCCAGGGTGTAGCTGGCCTTGACGGTCGGTGAAAAGTCATACGCCAGCTTGACCTTGAGGTGGTTTTGCAGCGTGTCGTATTGGGTGGTACTGCCAATCAGCAGCCAATCGGCGTTCTGCGGGTTTTTGCCTGCGATGGCACCTGTCACTGGTGTACCCAGTGCGCTGACCGTGCCTTGGCTAATCAGCTTGTTGGCAAACACCAGCGGCTGGCTGCTGCTTTTCAAACGGTCAACGTTGACAAACCACGACCACGCGCCCGACTTGTTGCCCAGCGACGCACTGGCGTTGTTGCCATTGAAAGTGCCGTTGGTTCCGAATTGTTGAAAGGGCTGGCTGAAAGCACCGACTTTGACGTGCGCTTCAAACTGCGTCGGCATACGCGTCAGGTACTCGACCACTGCGCCCGCCGAGTTGCCCGAATACGCAGCCGAATACGGGCCATACAGCACATCAACCCGCTCGATTTCTTCGGGCGTGACCAGACCCCAGCGCGGCGTGAAGTTGGCACCGTTACCCAGCAAGTTACTCAACTGAATGCCATCGGCAAACACCAGCGAACGCGCGCTACGGTCAGTACCCGAAGCCCGCGAAGCCAGCACCGCGTGGTTGTAGTCACCGTTGTAGCGCTTGCGCACATTAAGCGAGGGCAAATACTTGAGCGCATCTTCAGCATCAAAGGCATTGATGCTTTGCTCGATTTGCGCACCCGTGATGCCTTCAATCGTGGTCGGGATTTGCGTCGGTAATGACGATGGCCTGCCACTGTTGATGGTGACGGTACCCAGGGATTTGACGGGTGCATCGCTAGGGGCCGGTATAGCGGCTTGCTGGGCAAAAGCGCTGGAGACAACCACACCCGCAGCGACGGCAACAAGGCTACGTTTAAATGAAGTTTTATACGAATTCATACATTCACACTCTGAAAAGAACTACTACACAAGCGCCACAACCCAAGCAGGTCAAGGCACAGCTAGCCTGCCTCAAGCTGGGCGCAGGCGGGTTCGTCTCAAGCGTGTGAAGGTGGACCGCGACCGATCGGCAAGCCGGGTATGGCAGCAGATAAAACGACGAGGCGGTCAAGAACCGTAAGCTGATCGCCAGTTGGGCAAGCGGGCATCGCAGCCGCAGACAAGGGCGGTGGAGCCAGCGTCAGTGAGCCGCACAGGTCGCAATGGCTACCCATTTGCGATGCGCCACCACTGCCCATGTCACCGGCGTTTTGACTGACCAGCGATGTAGTGGCGCTACTGTTAGCCGAACACAGGCCGCCCAGCTTGCCGGTGCGCACCTCTTCGGCCAGCATACTGATGGGTGCCAGCAACGCCGACAGCAACGCCACAAAGCTCAGGAAGGCGGCAAAGCGGCTCCACAAGGCTTGGGGTGATCGGCTGGATAGAAGATGGCGCACGGCTGGATTATAGGAACGAGGCTATTTACCCTGGAGGCGATGGCATACTGATTTTTCCATTCAATCCCATACCAAACCCACTACCCTCAAGGCCAGCCGTGACTCAGCTCTTCAAATCCATAGTGGTCGTAGGCAGTGGTGCCGTCGGCAGTTTTTACGGCGCCATGCTGGCACGCGCTGGCCACCGCGTCACCTTGATTGGCCGCGCGCCGCATGTACAGGCGATTGAGCAACATGGTTTGCAGCTGCATATGGCGGGCCGCGTAGAGGCCGTAAAAATCGGCGCAACA
>JBKJOH010000041.1:0-12623 GCA_046593295.1 Polaromonas sp.
GTTGGTCGCTGTCGCCCATGATCGCGGCGCTGGCCATGAGCCTGAGTTCGGTATCGGTCGTAGCCAATGCCCTGAGATTGCGTGCGGCAAAAGACTAGCGACTGGTTGAACTTTTACAAACCCGCTGTATCATTACTTTATGCGTTTTTTAGTTCTCGCCCTCATGATTGTCCTGCTGCCCTTGCGCGGCTGGGCCGGCGAGGTGATGGCGACTGAAATGGCTTCAAGCCAGATCAGTCACCAACATGAGCAGCTTGATGATGCTATCGAATTAGTAGCTGGTCACGCCCATAAACAGAGCGTTTCAGCCACTTTTGAGGGTCAAAAAACGGCTTTTGAGGTGCAAAAACCCCCTTTTGAAGCAAAAGGCACCCAAAGTGCATCCATGCATGACTGCGAAGGCCATGCCAAAGCTGATGAAGCCGCGCCAGCGGATGGACACTGTGACTCATGCTCCGCCTGCCAGGCTTGCCACACGGTGGCGCTGTCAACTGCGGCAGTCAGTTTGAGTCTCACTTTCTCACCTCGCGCCCTGCGGCTGCCCAGTTTGCCAGTGCTATTGCAGCACTCGGCCAAAAACCACCGATCGCCTAGATCCAAGGCCCCAACTGGGCCTGTACTTTTCGAGTACTTACTTGCGCTAGCCACTGCTGTGAAAGCAGTCGGTGAAGTCCACGCGATGCCTTACACGGCAACCATCACACCCGCATTTGCTTCAGGAGATTTTTGTGAACATCCATCATTTTTTCAATGCGCCTCGCAGGCTCGCCAACTTCGCTGTTCCGCTTGTATCGACAGCAACACTTTGGGCCAGTGTCGCCCTCGCACAGCCCGCTCCAACGCCTCCAGCTAATCCCCGCCTGACTGAAGCCGCACCCGCTGGATTTCAGTCTGCGCTGGACGGCTACAAGCCCTACACCGAAGAAAAAACTGTTAACTGGAAGGCTGCAAACGACACAACAGCGCAAATAGGTGGTTGGCGCGCCTATGCCAAAGAGGCCAGTCAATCGGAGGGCAAGATGCCCGCGCATGACATGAGCAAGATGCCCGATTCCAAAAGTGGGGGTAACAAGCCATGAACCTAGGTTCCAAAAATGGCACTTTCAGACTTGGGGCGGTGATTGCTGCAGTGCTTACCCTTACAGGATGTGCATCAGTGAACATTGATCAAGCTGTCAAAGACACCAATGACACGACCGGCGCTTTCACACAGGGCAAACTAGCCCTCAATCGCACGGATGCCCAACGACAGGCGGCCAGTAAATCAAGTGCGGAGTTGCTCGCAAAACCCTTGAGCATGGACGATGCCGTGCAACTGGCACTAGCCAATAGTCCTGCCGTTCAGACCTTGCTGGCACAAAGCTGGGCCGATATGGCGCGAGCCAATCAGGCAGGCCGTATCGCCAACCCGATATTCACGTTTGAGCGAACCATCAGTAACAGCGAACGAGAACTCAACCGCTTGCTGTCATTTGGTTTGCTTGATTTGCTGACGCTGCCGCAGCGGCAAAGTATTGCGCAAAGCCAGATCGCGCAAGCCAGGGTGCAGTTGACTGTGAATGTGGTGAGCCAGGTCACGCAGGTGCGTCAGGCATGGGTACGGGCTGTTGCCGCGCAGCAGTCGCTCGAATACGCAAGCCAGGTCAACGCTTCGGCAGAGGCCAGCGCAGAGCTGGCCCGGCGTATGCAGCAAGTCGGTAATTTCAACAAGCTACAGCGGGCGCGCCAACAGGTTTTTTATGCCGACGCTACTGCACAGCTTGTATCCAGCCAGCATGCCGCTACAGCGGCGCGTGAAGAGCTGGTGCGCCAGCTTGGGCTCACTGATACGCAAGCGGCGCAGCTCATGTTGCCTGATCGCTTGCCTGACTTGCCCAAAGCACCGCGTGAGGCCGCTGTTGTGAATAGCCTTGCAACACAGGAACGACTTGACGTTCAGGTAGCTAGAAGCCAACTCGACACGGCGGGCAAGGCCCAGGGTCTGAACTTGCTGACCAGCATCGTTGACGTGGAACTGGGCATACGGCGCGACACCGTGGGAAATACGGCGACTGGTACAAGCGAGTCACGCAGGGGCTACGAGTTGGGCATCCGCCTGCCGATTTTTGATTGGGGAAACGCCCGGCGCGATGCGATGAGCGGCCAGTCACTCGCAGCCGCTAATCGTTATGAAGCCGCTGTACGCGGTGCGACCTCCCAATTGCGTGAAAGCTATTCCGCTTACCGCACAGCCTACGACGTGGCTCGCCACTACCGCGATGAGATTGTGCCGCTGCGCAAAACCATCGCTGAAGAAAACGTGCTGCGCTACAACGGCATGCTGATCGGCGTGTTTGAGCTGCTGGCTGACAACCGCACCCAAATCAACAGCGTACTGGGTGCCATCAACGCCTACCAGCAGTTCTGGCTGGCGGATGCCGCACTCGCGGCGTCAATGACCGGCAAACCGACGGCCATGATGATGGCGACGCCCATGAGCGCTGGCGAAGCATCGGCTGGCCATTGAGCCCGACACAGTACACAACAAATAACGGATCACACCATGAATAACAGACGAAACTTTTTAACCGGTGCAGGAGCGATTACCACGGCAGTCGCCGCCGCAGCGGTGAGCCACGTTGCGATGGCCGCGCTACCCGAGCCAGTGCTGCAAACAAAACCCGACACCATGGCCCCGTTGGTACCCAGCACGGGCCGCCCCTACAACCCGATTGTCACCCTCAATGGCTGGACCCTGCCTTGGCGCATGAACAGCGGCGTGAAGGAATTCCACCTGGTCGCTGAGCCCGTGGTACGCGAAATGTCACCCGGCTTTAAAGCGCACTTATGGGGCTACAACGGCCAGTCACCTGGCCCAACGATTGAGGTCGTTGAAGGCGACCGTGTTCGCATTTTTGTCACTAACAAATTGCCTGAGCACACCACAGTGCATTGGCACGGGCAACGGCTACCCAACGGCATGGACGGCGTGGCAGGCTTGAATCAACCATCTATTCCCGTTGGTAAAACCTTTGTCTATGAGTTTGTAGCGCGCAGGCCGGGTACCTTTATGTACCACCCCCATGCCGATGAAATGGCGCAGATGGCGATGGGCATGATGGGTTTCTGGATCACGCATCCAAAAGCCAAAACACCGCTGATCGAGGAGGTTGACAGGGACTTTGTATTTTTGCTCAACGCCTACGACATCGACCCCGGTGCGTACACGCCAAAAATAATGACGATGCTCGACTTCAACCTGTGGAGCTGGAACAGCCGCGTGTTCCCGGGCATTGACCCACTGGTAGTCCGCAAAAACGACAAGGTACGAATACGCATGGGTAACCTCACCATGACGAATCACCCGATTCATATTCACGGCCATGAATTCACCGTCACGGGCACTGATGGTGGGCCCACACCCAAGTCAGCTCGCTGGCCCGAAGTAACCACCGACGTGGCCGTGGGCCAAATGCGGCAAATCGAATTTGTGGCCGACGAAGAAGGCGACTGGGCCTTTCATTGCCACAAAAGCCACCACACCATGAACGCCATGGGCCATGACGTACCCACCATGATTGGCGTTGACCACAGCGAGGTGGTTAAAAAAATCACCAACGTGATTCCCGACTACATGGTGATGGGTGAGCGCGGCATGGCCGACATGGCTGAAATGGAAATGCCCTTACCCGACAACACCGCACGCATGATGACCGGAGAAGGCCCGTTTGGTTCGGTCGAAATGGGCGGTATGTTCAGCATGGTCAAGGTTCGAAAAGACCAAAAAGCCGGCGACTACAAAGACCCCGGTTGGTACAAGCACCCGGCGGGCACCGTGGCTTATGAATGGAAGGGCACCACGCCCGAGGCCGCCAGAAGCAACTCAGGCGGTGGCCAGGGCATGAAGGCGCAAAACATGCCTGCCAAAGAAGTTGAAGTGCAGATCCGCAAACCATCCATGAATGGCATGGGCGGTATGGGCGGCATGAAACATTAAGTCAATTTTTTTAACTGCAACTCTAGAAAAGGAAATTTTATGAAAACACGTCATCTCTTAGTCGCCATTCCTGGCATTTTTGTAGCGCTTACCGCCATGGCATCTGGCAACCACAAAGGCGGACATGACGATGAAGCCATTGGCAAGCCCGGCGTGGCATCAAAAGTCACCCGCACAGTACAAGTAGACATGACGGACAACATGCGCTTGAGCGCCGCCAATGTCAGCGTCAAACAGGGCGAAACCATACGCTTTATTGTCAAAAATTCAGGTCAACTCAAGCACGAGATGGTTCTTGGCACCGCCAAAGACCTGAAAGAGCACTACGAAGTGATGAAGAAAAATCCCGAGATGGAACACGCCGATGCCAATATGGTCACTGTTGCGCCGGGTAAGACGGGCGAAATTATTTGGCAGTTCACCAAAGCCGGAAAAGTTGACTTTGCCTGCCTGCAACCCGGCCACTATGATGCGGGTATGAAGGGGTTGGTCACTGTGTCAGGCAGCTCACCGCTTGTAAAAACACAAGCGAAAACTGAAAATACCCAGCAAGCCGCCAACAACATGACTGAAGGCGAGATTCGTAAAGTAGACATAGACAATAAAAAGATCACCATCAAACACGGCGAGATTAAAAACCTCGACATGCCCGGTATGACGATGGTGTTTCAGGTCAAGTACCCTGCCATGCTGGACAAGGTCAAGGCCGGCGACAAGGTGAACTTCACCGCGGACAAGATCAACGGCGTGTTTACTGTTCTTTCCATTGATCTGAAAAAGTAATTTTGACTTGCGAATGGCTGATTCCATTTTCAGATCGAAATTCAGTAGACCACCAGTCCCACCTCGCGGATGCGGGTGGCCGGGCGGGTGAAGTCGCTGTCCGATGACCCTAGGGACCCTCTGCATAACTCCCTGCGGTCTGTGGTCAGCCGGACTCGGGCGGTCTGCCGCGTTGTTTTTCTTGGCAATAGCTGGGCTATTGCCTGCAAAAAGACGCCTTGCAGCCCATCCCGATCCGACTGCCACAGCCTCGCCAGAGTTATGCAGAGGGTCCCTAGGCAAAAGCTGTCCAGCATCGCGACACTGCGTTTACCGAATCGGCCTGACAGAACAGAGCCTCGCGCGAAACATCATTTTTGCTCAGCGATTGCTTAACCGAGTGCCATGAGGGTCGGACCCTAATTCTCTCCGCCGGGCTGGTGTGGTGTGGTGTATCTGACTGCATATTTCAGCCCAGCTTCAGGGTAGGAAGCTTCGCACAAATTCGTAATAGGCGCGCTTCCCATCCTGGGAATGCAGCAGCACTGAGCGTCGGACTTTCTCAATACCCTTCGGCTTGACCGCGTAAGCGTTGTCATACCCAAGGAGGCGCTTACCGCTGGGTATTGAGACCTGACCGCTTGCGCTTGTTCTTTCGTGCTTTCGTGGGGAAATGATGCCAGCGGTTTTAGGAATTAGATTGAAATGAGGAAATGGGAAATGGGAAACGGGAGACCTGACCCTTGACTTCCTTGTGACCCTTGACTTCCTTGACTTCGACTGACGACTCTGGATCGCATCATGAAGAACCATCAACTTCCATCTTCGTAATCCGAATCGACAATGTTGGCGGTGCCGTGCGTCTAGTGGATGCCGCTGGTAACGAGGCTGCGTCGTGGGCCTTTGCTGAACTGCTGACGCACTGGAACCGCAAACACGCATTCGCCGCCTACGTGCCCTACACCTTGCAGCGCGACCCGGTGGCTTATCGATACGATAGCCCCATCCTGATGGGTGAGCACACCGACTTTGGGAAATACCTGCATACGCTTTGCTCAGGTGCCGTTGTATTTGACCCCGGCACAAAAGTTACCCGCGCCCACACTGCGCAATCAACAGTCAAGGCACGGAGCCAGTTCCGGGTCAATATCAAGGATTTGAAAATGCTTTACGACACGGTTAGTGCGCATAGCATTGCCGAGTAAAACCCGGACATTGAAAAAATCTGGGTCGGAGCTCAGCTAGATCCGCTACAAATTCAATAGCTGGTTACGCCCGTTTTTATTGGGCTAGAAAAGAATTTTGGTCAGACTCCAATTAGATCCTTTGGGGCTTAGGGAATTCAATTGCCGGGCCAGCGGGCCGGGCTTTGCCGGTGATGAAGGCGGGCCAATACCGAAACACGGTGGTCGGTTAACAGCTCAAAATGCAGTGCATAGGGAAAGCGTCGAAGCAGAATGCGACGGAATCGGTTGCGTGTTGCCGGAAAAGCCTCGGGGTTGCGGATGAGTTGCTCTTGTGCAGCGGCGACAACCCGCAAGAAGTCGCCCCTAAGCCGTAGCTGCGTTCTTCGTACCAGGCAAAAGCGTCTGCAATTTCAGCTTGCGCGGGGGGCTCAAAATCGACCGTCCAGGTCACAGGTGAACGCCCAGTGACTGTGCAATCCGTTCTAGATTTTTGGCTGAGTTTGGATGGCTGTCACGCCAGGCTGCGCGGCGTGTCAGTTCGTCAAGAACTTCGGGTCGGGTTTCTGGGTCAGTTTCGGTGACAAATTCATCCCAGAGGTCCTCTACCAATTGCAGACGCTCGAACCTGCCCAGATGTTCAATGGGTTGAAGTGTGGGTTTCATGGTTGAAAGTCTACCGCTTATATCCCTCCTCGCGCTGGCTGCGCACCGCCAGCACAAACGCCGTGTCCATCGCCGCAACATACTGGTACAGCGCCACGTAGCCACGCGAGGCGCGGCCAATCACCAGTTCGCGCTTGCCGCCTTTCACGGGCCGTCCGATTTGGGGGCTGTGGGTGAGTATCTGAATGGCGTCCAGAATCTGGCCGATGCGCTCGGGCGCAGAGTCGGGGTCATGTTGGACGATGTACTCAAAGAAGCGGTCGAAGTCGTCAAAGACTTCTGGGGCCAACTCGATGCGGGTCATACAGCGTAGGCGATAACCTGTAGCCGGGGGCTATTTGTTGAGTTTGCGGGCAGTGGGCTTAGCTGGCCGTTCGCCCTTGGCACGGGCGGCCAGGTAGGCTTTTGCCTCGTCCCAGGCCACGGTTTTTCCGGTGGCGCGGATGTTGGCCCAGCGTTCGTCAGCCAGCGCGTAGAAGGCGTTGTCCAGCTCCACCTGTTCCACAGTCTGGGCAAGGGCATCCACGATAAAGGCGTGGGCGGATTTATCCATTTGCTGCGCAGCGGCGGCTACGCGGGCTTTGAGGTCGTCTTCAATGCGGATGGTGGTGGTGGACATGGCTGCTCCTGTGGGTTTGAATTTAATGTAGCACAAACGTGCTATTCAGGAAAAGAATTAGGGTCAGAAAAGAATTAGGGTCAGACTCCAATTAGCTGCTGGCGACCTGATGGTGGGCACCGGTGGCCTGCGCAAGGTTCGCTGGTCGCGTCAGGGCATGGCAAGCGTGGCGGCGTGCGGGTTGTGACCTAGAAGTAACAACCAATGCGCTCAAATTTTGTGGAGCATGGCCTCACGCAAAATCGCATTGATCCGTGTCTGGTAGCCTTTTCCTGTTGACTGCAACCAGGCAAGCACATCGGCATCAAGTCGCACGGTCGTAGGCTTCTTCACTGGCTTGTAAAAAGGATTGCGCACAGCATTTTTCCAGAAACTCTCTGGAAGTTTTTGGATATCGCTGTAGTCGATCTCTTTGTCGGGCATAGCCGCCAATGCCGTCAGTTCAGCCTTCTGGACTACAGTCAGCGGCGGCAAATGGGCAAGATCAACCTTGAGTTCAATAGTTTTTTTCATAGCGCTTCCTTTCGGTTGGATCGGCTTTTCTGGCGGAAATGATCTCAATAATTTCGCTCCCATCATCATCGTGATTGACGGTATGAGCCACAAGTAAAACAAGGTGGCGATCCACCATTCCAATGGTCTGCCAGCGGCGTTCTCCGTTTTCGATGCGATCCATCTCCACAAGTGCAAATGGGTCTGCAAAGACACGAACGGCAATTTCGAAGCTCACCTTGTGCTTTTTGAAATGCTCAAGTGCATTTGTCTTATTCCATACAAACCTAATTGTCATACGTTATTGTATGTACATTTTTTTAAATTGCAAGCGACATCAAATCTCCGACCCTGCCACCTCAAGAAAAAATTAGGGTGTTTATTGGGGTCAGACACCAATTTCGCTGCGCTGCGAAGCACCCCACCCGAAGGGCGAGCCACAGGCTAGTCGCATTTGGGCTCTGAACCCAAAAACCACACGCCTTCGGGCGCTGCGCAAACGCTTATCAAGGTGGCACTGCGCTCGCCCCAGGCATTGCGTGAGGTGGCAGCGACGAAAAATGAATTTATAGAAGTGCCTTAAACCGTGTCTATGGGTTTAGACTTCTACCGTGTCAGCCCACCCAATGCTCGCCATCTCAACCTACCCCACACCATGACTTGGAACCACCGCAAGCGCTTCGCCATCGTGCTGTTCGCACTGGTGAATCTGCTGTTCATGCAGCTAGCGGTGGCCGCCTATGCTTGTCCGGGCAGCCTGTCCAAGGCTGGGGCCGATCAAATCGCCGCGATGGCGCAGGCCGGCATGCCCTGCGCCGAATCCATGGCGCTCACGATGGACGATGAGCAGCCCAGCCTTTGCGCTGCCCATTGCAAGGCTGACCAGCAGACCGCAGACAAGTACCAGCTTCCCGTTCTGGCATCGCTTGATGTTGTCCCCCACGCCTTGCCGCCGCCGCGCCTGATCTTGGCATCTTTGGACCCGCCTGTTCAAGCGCCGCTTCTGGCGCGCAGCACCGTGCCATCGGTAGCCGTGCGCCACTGCTGTTTCCGCCTCTAAATCCTCCTACTTCCTGTTTCCCGCCTGAGCACCTGCTCACCTGCTGTGTTCGGGCGGTTTTTCATGTTGTCTGGAGGTCTCATGTTTTCTCTTTCCATTCCCCTTCTGCGGAGCCTGCTGGCTGTGGCGCTGCTGCATCAATACACTGCACCGTTGTGGGCTACCACGCCGGTTGCACCTCTGTCCCTGCAAGAAGCGCAGCAACTGGCCGTGGGCCGCTCGGGGCAACTGCTCGCCCAGGACGCGGCTGCCCGGGCCGCGCGCGACATGGCGCTGGCGGCCGGCCAGCTGCCTGACCCGGTGCTCAAGCTCGGTATCGACAACCTGCCCGTCACTGGGCCGGACCGGCTGAGCCTGTCGCGCGATTTCATGACCATGCGGCGTATTGGACTGATGCAGGAAATCCCGCGCCTAGACAAGCGCCAGCTCAAAGCCGAACGCTTTGAGCGCGATGCCGAGCGCGCACAAGCGCTACGGCAACTGGCCCTGGCAGGCATTCAGCGAGACACCGCCCTGGCCTGGCTGGAGCGCTACTACGCACAGGCCATGCGCACGCTGTTGCTGCAGCAGCTGGAAGAAACTCGCCTGCAGGAGCAAGCTGCCGCCATCGCCTTCCGCGAAGGCCGGGGCAACCAGGCCGACGTGTTCGCGGCGCGTGCTGCCCTGATCGAGGTTGAAGACCGATTGAGCCAGATTGATCGGCAAGACAGAGGCGCCAGCCTGATGCTTGCGCGCTGGATCGGTCCAGATGCCAAGCGTCCGTTGGCGGGCCAGCCCGCATGGCAAAACAGCAAACTGGATACGACACTTTCCACGACATTTTTCGCCGAGCAACTCCAGCATCCGCAGCTGGCGCTGCTGGCGACACAACTGAGCGCCGCTGAAACAGACGCTCGCCTGGCCCAAGCCAACACAAAGTCTGACTGGACGCTGGAAGCCGCCTATCAGCAGCGCGGCGCGGCTTATTCCAACATGGTGTCCATCGGCGTGTCGATTCCCTTGCAGTGGGATCAAAAAAACCGCCAGAACCGCGAGCTAGCGGCGAAGCTGGCGTTGGTGGACGAAGCGCGCGCCAATTACGACGACAAGCTGCAGGCTCACGAGGCCGAGCTGCGCGGCTTGCACAACGACTGGCAAAGCAGCAAGGAGCGCGTCGCCCGCTACACCGACCAGATGATCCCCGTGGCCGGGCAACGCTCTGCCGCCGCGCTGACGACTTACCGCATTGGCAAGGGCGACTTGGCCAGCGTGCTGGCGGCACGGCGTGAAGAAATCAGCGCCCGTATTCAGGGCTTGGCGCTGGAGCTGGAAACTGCCCGCCTGTGGGCGCAGCTCAACTATTTCGACATGATGGCAGCTGAAAAAATCGGCGCCAACAATACCGCCAATCCCACCTCCCATCCCACCGCCGCATCCGCTTCATCCGCAAAAGGCCAGCCATGAACGCCAAAAAAATCCTTCTCATATCGCTGTTGGCCGCTGCGCTGCTGGGCCTAGCTGGTGCGGGTGCCTATGCGCTCTACGCACTGGGTTTGAAGCGCGGCATGGATGCCTCAGCGCCAGCCGCCGCCGCCCCTGCGTCCGCTCCCAGTTGCGCAACGCCAGCTGGCCCGCCAAGCATTGCGCAAGGCGAAAACGCCACCCGGCGCCACATCAGCGCCGGTCTCAAGGCTGGCGATATCGACCCGGCCAGTGGCCGCAAGATTTTGTACTATCACGACCCCATGGTGCCGGGCAACAAGTTCGACAAACCCGCCAAGTCACCCTTCATGGACATGATGCTGGTGCCGGTCTATGCCGATGGGGACACCGATCAGGGAAAGGTAACCGTTAGCCCGCGCATTCAGCAAAACCTGGGTGTGCGTACGGCGCTGGTCAAGGAAGGCACGCTGTCACCCGAGCTGTCTGCGGTGGGCAGCATCGCGTTCAATGAGCGCGACCAGGTCATCGTGCAGGCGCGTGCCAACGCTTATGTGGAACGCCTGCGAGTACGCGCCACGCTGGACAGCGTGACCAAAGGCCAGACTCTTGCAGAACTCTACGTTCCCGACTGGGTGGCCGCGCAGGAAGAATTTCTCGCGGTGGGGCGCATGCAGGGAACGAATCTGGAGGGTTTGGTCGATGGTGCCCTCCAGCGCATGCGTCAGGTCGGCATGAGCGAAGCACAGATTTCTGAGGTACAAACCAGCGGGCAGACGCGTAAGCGCATCGCGCTGATCGCGCCCATCAGCGGTGTGATCACGGAGTTGTCGGTGCGCGAGGGCATGACGGTAGCGCCTGGTGCGACCTTGTTTCGCATCAATGGTTTGTCGACGGTCTGGGCTAATGCCGAGGTGCCCGAGAGTCAGGCTGCCCTGCTGCGACCGGGTGCCAAGGTCCAGGCCAAAAGCCCAGCAGTTCCCGGCACGCTGTTCAGCGGCAGTGTCGAGGCCATCCTGCCAGAAGTCAATGCAAGCACGCGCACCCTGAAGGCCCGCGTGGCGCTGGCCAACCCCGGCAGTCGCCTGGTGCCCGGCATGTTTGTGCAAATGCAGTTCATGGACATGCGTGCCGACAAGGTGCTTCTGATTCCCACCGAAGCTGTGATCCAGACCGGAAAACGCGCTGTCGTGATACTGGCTGAAAAAGACGGCAGGTTCAGGCCGGCGGAAGTTGACATCGGCATTGAAAGCGGTGGACAAACCGAAATCAAGCGCGGCCTGCAGGCCGGTCAGCAGGTGGTGGTGTCGTCGCAGTTCCTGATTGACTCGGAAGCCAGCCTGAAAGGTGTCGAGGCCCGGTTGAATGGCCATACGCAGTCACCGCAGTCACCGCCGCCACCCTTGGTGAAGCACCACGGCGAGGGCAAAGTCGTATCCATAGACCAGTACAGCGCGCTGCTTGCCCACGGCCCTTTGCCCACCGTCGGCATGGGCGCCATGACCATGGAATTCAAAGCGCCTGCCAACGGCATGCCGCGCAATATCGCTAGGGGAGATCAAGTTCAGTTTGAATTTGTGCTGCCCCCAGATGGTGAGCCGACCCTGACCAGCATCACACCCACTGCTAATGCCCCAATGACTGCACCCGTAGCGTCACGCCCGGCCGGGAGCAAGCCATGATTGCCGCCCTGATTCGCTGGTCTCTCGTGAATCGCTTTCTGGTGCTGCTGGCCACCTTGATGATCAGCGCCTGGGGCGTGTATGCGGTACTGAAGACACCGCTGGACGCCCTGCCCGATTTGTCGGATGTGCAGGTGATCATCCGCACCAGCTACCCCGGCCAGGCACCGCGCATCGTCGAGAACCAGGTCACCTACCCCTTGACCACCACCATGCTGTCGGTGCCGGGCGCCAAAACGGTACGCGGTTACTCCTTCTTCGGCGACTCTTTCGTCTATGTGCTGTTTGAAGACGGCACCGATTTGTACTGGGCGCGGTCCCGCGTGCTCGAATACCTCAACCAGGTGCAGTCACGCCTGCCCGCCGGTGCCAAGGCCTCGCTCGGGCCGGACGCGACCGGCGTCGGCTGGATCTACCAGTACGCGCTGATTGACCGTAGCGGCACACAGGATGCCTCGCAGTTGCGCGCGCTGCAGGACTGGTTCTTGAAGTACGAACTCAAGACGGTGCCCAATGTGGCCGAGGTGGCCTCGGTAGGCGGCATGGTGCGCCAGTACCAGATCGTGCTGGATCCCGACAAACTTGCCGCCTACCGCATCCCGCACACCCGGGTGTTGGAAGCGATGCAAAAAGCCAACCAGGAAAGCGGCGGCTCCGTGCTGGAGCTGGGTGAGGCTGAATACATGGTGCGCGCCTCGGGCTACCTGCAGTCGCTCGACGATTTCCGCAAGGTGCCCCTGATGACCACCGACGCCGGCGTCTC
>JBKJOH010000135.1:0-8621 GCA_046593295.1 Polaromonas sp.
CAAAAAAGCGAAGTTCTGATCCACAGTGAGAACGGTCGTATCCGCGAGCGCAACAGCTACGGCAACGACCCGTTTCCGCCACCAGGCTGAAATCGCGACAGTCCCAACCTCTAGAAAAGTCCGACACGTAAGTGACCGGGCCTTTTTTTACGTCTGTCGGTAGCAAATCGGCGGTCATCAAGTCATTTGCTGCTTTTGCCCACGTTTTCTGTCCACCTTGCCCACCGGTTTGTCCATCCCTCGAATTAGAAACTGCACTCACGTTTTCGCAATCAATAGAAAGGACCAAAACGTGACTGTCAAACACCTTTACCAATCCCATCTGGCCGACCGATGGAACGTCAGCGAGGCCACACTCGAGCGCTGGCGCACTGAGGGACTCGGGCCAATTTTTCTGAAACTGCAAGGTCGCGTACTGTATCGCGTCGAAGACGTGGAAACGTTCGAGACCGAAAGCCTGCGCAAAAGTAGAAACGGCGGTTAAAGCGGAATGTGAACTCATTGAGGTACGACTGTAAGTGCTGCGGGCTGATGCCATGATGTATGCCACGTAACCAAGTCTTAAGGCTCGAAAATATGAGATGAATGATGGGCATGTACTCTTCGGCGACCTGCAGATCGCCCCGTTGCGCGACGGACACGTGGTCATAGCCGTGTTGGGTGAGCCCGGCGTAGCCGCTCCAATCATCTGTAATGATTCTGGCACCCGGTTCCACGACGCTTTTGACGAAGCCACAGAGCGCATCGGCACCCCGGTCGGGCACCACCGCAAGCCGCACACGCCCGGCATAGCGACTATTTCGGCGTTTATTGAGCGCGCTGTCGCGTTGGCGGTGCCGTACTTCAACGGCGGCGACCACAATAGTCTTGTGGTGCATGCCTCTGCCTTCCCCGCGTGTCCGGCCTCCCACATAGGTTTCGTCGGCCTCGACGTGTTCGCCAGGCTTCCCACCGATTCGGTCCTGATCCGGTCGCACCATGCCGACGCGCAGCTTGTGAAGTATCTGGAAGGCAGTCTCGTAGCACGGCAGTCCGAGTTGCCGCTGAAACTGAACTGCCGATATGCCGGGCGTTTGACTGGTGACCAGATAAGCCGCCCAGAACCAAACCAAGAGCGGTGTGTGCGTGCCCTCCATGACGGTGCGGGCGGTAAACAGTGTGCGTTGGTGAGGGTCTTTTTGCCCATAAAGTCTTCCAAAATGTCAGTTGATGGCCGTTTACATGGCCACAGTCCATTGGCGCATGACCGCCACCGATTGAGTTAAACCCTGTGCCAACAGTGTGTCCAGGTATTCGTCCGCCGTCTTGGGCGGATTCTTCAATGACCGCCGATGACTGGCCACCGCCTCCAGCACCCCATGCCGAGTTCCTGAGACAACGCGGCGAGTTCGTCCAGGGCCTTGCGGCGCTCGGCATCAATGCGCTTCTTGTAGGCGATCACGTCCTGATAACGCACGCGGCGAGCGGCGCGTAGTTCGCCCCGGTAGGGGCTAAGTCCTGGTCAAAAATGCTTGGCATGAATGTCTCCGAATGTTTTGGGGCACTCTTGCATGGTAGCGCTACAGTTTTTTTAGAACCTGACGCAAAGGCACAATACAGCTGTGTCCATCCCCCAATCATTTATTCAGGAGCTTTTAGCCCGCGCCGACGTGGTCGATATCGTTGGCCGCTATGTGCAGCTGAAAAAAGGCGGTGCCAATTTCATGGGCCTGTGCCCTTTTCATGGCGAAAAGTCACCGTCCTTCAGCGTCAGTCCGGCCAAGCAGTTTTATCACTGCTTTGGTTGCGGCAAAAATGGCAACGCCATCAGCTTTTTGATGGACCACGCAGGCATGACGTTTATTGAAGCCGTGAAGGACCTGGCCCAGCAATACGGCCTGCAGGTGCCTGAAGACGATGTATCGCCGCAAGACCGCGCCAAAGCTGCGCAGATGCGCGAACAGCAGGCCACGCTGACCAGCGTACTTGAAAAGGCCGGTATCGCTTACATCAAACATCTGCGCAGTTCTGAAAAAGCCATTGCCTACTTCAAGGGCCGTGGCCTGTCGGGCGAGATCGCAAAAACCTTTGGCCTGGGCTATGCGCCCGAAGGCTGGCGCAGTCTGGCCAGCGTTTTCCCCGACTACAACGACCCGCTGCTGGTTGAAAGTGGCCTGGTCATCACAGGCGAGGCAGGTGAAGAAAACTCACAAGGTACAACGCAAAAAGAGGCCAAGCGCTACGACCGCTTCCGCGACCGCGTGATGTTCCCCATCCGCAACGTCAAGGGCGAATGCATTGGCTTTGGCGGTCGCGTGCTGGGCGACGAAAAACCAAAATATTTGAACTCGCCTGAAACACCCGTTTTCAGCAAGGGGCGTGAGCTTTACGGCCTGTTTGAGGCACGCAGCGCCCTGCGCGAACACGGCTATGCATTGGTGACCGAGGGCTATATGGACGTGGTGGCGCTGGCGCAACTGGGCTTTGCCAATGCTGTGGCCACACTCGGCACAGCCTGCACCGCCGAGCATGTGCAAAAGCTGTTTCGCTTTACCGATTCAGTCGTCTTCAGCTTTGACGGTGACGGCGCTGGCCGCCGCGCAGCGCGCAAGGCACTCGATGCCGCGTTGCCCTTTGCCACCGATGTGGGCAGCGTCAAGTTTTTGTTTCTGCCTGCCGAGCACGACCCCGACAGCTTCATTCGCGAAAACGGCACCGAAGGTTTTGCGGCGGCTGTCAGCAAGGCTGTGCCCCTGAGCAAATTTATGTTGGAAGCCGCTGCTGACGGCTGCGACCTGGACACTGCCGAAGGCCGCGCCCATATGGCCAGCAACGCACGCCCGCTCTGGAGCCTGCTGCCTGACGGGGCACTTAAAAAACAATTGCTGGCCGAGATTGCCGACAAGGTGCTGATTGATGTGCGCGACTTGCTGGAAGTGTGGCAACCGGCCAGCATCGGCTACAAAGGTAGCAACAAGTCAAGCTATAAAAACAATAGCACGTCACGCCTGAAAACAGGCGGCTTTGACCAGAATACCCCGTCAAATTCGGGCAAAAACGAGCCGAAAAGCGAGTCAAATGATGACTTTGGTGGCTACCCGGAGGCCTTTTCAGATACTGCCGATTATTCAAACTCTGAGCCCCACTTTCCGGCATCGGAAGCCCTGGCCCCCAGCTACTCCTATGCAGTCACTGCCACCACCCGCACGCCGCGCCTCCCCCCAAAACGTATTGCGGGACGCTTGCTGCCAGCCAGCCGTGAAGACCGCGTGCTGCGCCTGCTACTGACCGAGCCGCAAAGTTGGGATCGCCTGAGCGGCGAAGAGCATGTCCTTCTCTCTGGCCTGCCCGCCCCGCACGGGCCGCTTTTTACCTGGTTTGAAAGCCAGTTGCACGAACACGGCCCTCAGCCCTGGGCGGCGCTGCGCGAAGGCCTGCGCGGCCACGCAAACGAGGCACACGCGATTGCGCAAATCTCGCAAATCCCCGAAGGCATTGAGGGCGACTGGGCGGAGGTACGCAGCATCATCGACCAGCTACTCAAGCTGGCGCAGCAGCAGGAGATGAAAGAGCTGGCTGCGCGGGCGGCCACCGACCCGCAAGCCATGCAGCGCTATAAAGAGCTGGCTGCGAGCTTGAGAAACTAAAAAGCCGCCAGACAAACCACCCCTTTAGCGCCCCTTTACTGCCCAAAAAACAGGCATCAGGGTATAATCCGACCTTCGATACGGCAAGCGCGACAGCAACACCTCCGGTACCGGCCTCTTGATAAGCTCAAGAAACTTACAAATGAGTGGCCAGATTCCCTTCGGGGATTTCCGCAAGGACTGCACACCAAATGTTCGCCCAAACAACTTGCCGTTCTTTTGTAGTCGCTCTTGAGCTTTGCGGGCGCTCGATTTTTTTTGACATCTTCATTTCCACCTTGAACGCTATTTTGAGGAATTTGCCATGCCTTCTAAAAAACCTGAACCTGCGAAAAAAGCAGTGAAACCCGCCGCCAAGCCTACGACTGCACCTAAAGCGGCGGTCAAAGCGGTAGCTAAAGGGGTCAGGGCATCAGCACTTGAAAAAGTCAAGAAAAGCGCCACGTCTAACAAAGCTGCTATGCCCGTTAAAGCCCCTGTGAAATCTGTAACGTCCCCGAAGAAAGTCCCCTCAGTGCCATCCAAGTCAAGTCCAGAAAAGAACGAGAAGAAGCCCGCTGTAGTTGCAGTGGCTGAAGTCGCCGCGAAGAAAAAACCCGGTCGCCCACCTAAAAACCCTGCAGCCGATGTAGAAGGCGCAGCATCTGCTGGTGGTGCCAAGCGTGGCCGCAAGCCAAAACTCGCCCTCAAGGGTGGTGGCGACGGAGACCTGTCAGACGTGGTTGCCGAGTTTGAAGAACCCATCACCGAGACGCTTGAGAAAGTCAAACCCCTGCGCATGAAAATCAGCAAGGCGAAAGAACGCGCCTTGATGAAAGAGTTTGGCTTAGACGAAACCGTGCTGTCCGAAGAAGACATTCTTAAACGCCGGATGCGCTTGAAAACGCTGATCAAGCTTGGTAAAACGCGCGGCTACCTGACGCACGGCGAGATTTCTGACCACCTGCCCGACAAGCTGGTTGATGCTGATACGCTGGAAGTCGTTGTCAACATGCTCAACGACATGGGCGTAGCGGTTTACGAGCAAGCTCCCGACGTTGAAACCCTGCTACTGAACAACACCGGCCCGACGGTTGCGACCGAAGAAGAAGCCGAAGAAGAAGCCGAAGCCGCGCTGTCAACCGTTGACAGCGAGTTTGGCCGCACCACCGACCCGGTGCGCATGTACATGCGCGAGATGGGCACCGTCGAGTTGCTGACGCGTGAGGGCGAAATTGAAATCGCCAAGCGCATCGAAGGCGGCCTGATGAAGATGATGGAAGCCATCTCGGAAAGTCCAGCCACGATTGCAGAGATTTTGCGCCTGGGCGAAGAAATCCGCGAAGGCAAGATCGTCATCTCTACCGTGGTTGACGGTTTTTCAAACCCCAATGAAGCCGACGATTACGTGGCCGAAGAAGACTTTGACGAGTTCGACGAAGAAGACGATGACGACGGCAAGGGCGGCAGCAAAGCGCTGACCAAGAAGCTTGAAGAGCTGAAAAAAGAAGCCTTGACCCGCATCGACAAAATCACGTCCCTGTTCGAAAAAGTCCACAAGACTTATGACAAGGAAGGCTACGGGTCGCCGCTGTACACAAAGAGCCAGAAAGCCCTCAGTGACGAGCTGATGACCGTGCGCTTTACCGCCAAGACGATTGAAAAGCTGTGCGACCTGCTGCGCGGCCAGGTGCTGGACGTTCGCAAGAAAGAGCGTGAACTGCGCCGCATCATCGTCGAGAAATGCGGCATGCCGCAAGAAATTTTCATCAAGGACTTTCCGCCCAATTTGCTCAACCTTAAGTGGGTTGAAAAACAGGTTGCATCAGGCAAGCCATGGTCGGTCATCATGGCGCGCAACATTCCACCGATTCAGGAACTGCAAACCAAACTCGGCGAGTTGCAGGCCCGTGTGGTGGTGCCGCTTGGCCACTTGAAAGACATCAACAAGCGCATGAACGAAGGCGAGAGCAACTCGCGCGATGCTAAGAAGGAAATGATCGAGGCCAACTTGCGCCTGGTGATTTCGATTGCGAAGAAATACACCAACCGCGGCCTGCAGTTTCTCGATTTGATCCAGGAAGGCAACATCGGTTTGATGAAAGCCGTGGACAAGTTTGAATACCGTCGCGGCTACAAGTTCTCGACCTATGCAACCTGGTGGATTCGCCAGGCGATCACCCGTTCCATCGCTGACCAGGCGCGTACCATCCGCATCCCGGTACACATGATCGAAACCATCAACAAGATGAACCGCCTGAGCCGTCAGCACTTGCAAGAGTTTGGCTTTGAGCCGGATGCCAGCGTGCTTGCCGAGAAGATGGAAATTCCTGAAGACAAGATCCGCAAGATCATGAAGATCGCGAAAGAGCCGATCTCGATGGAAACACCGATTGGTGACGATGACGATTCGCACCTTGGCGACTTCATTGAAGACAGCGCCAACACCGCACCGCTGGAAGCCGCGATGCAGGCTGGCCTGCGTGATGTCGTCAAAGACATCCTCGACAGCCTGACCCCACGCGAAGCCAAAGTGCTGCGTATGCGCTTCGGTATCGAGATGTCAACCGACCACACGCTGGAAGAAGTCGGCAAGCAGTTCGACGTGACACGCGAACGCATTCGTCAGATAGAAGCCAAGGCCCTGCGCAAGCTCAAGCACCCATCGCGGTCGGATAAATTGCGCAGTTTTATTGATACGCTGTAGGAGTTTTTGGGGTCAGAGTCCAAATTCGCCGAGCCTACGGCTGGGTTTTTGGGGTCAGAGTCCAAATTCATCGTGCCTTTGGCACACCCTCCGGGTGCGATGCTCTGCATCGCAATGAAATTGGCATCTGACCTCAATAACCCCGATGCACCGCAGCGAAATTGGTGTCTGACCCCAATAACTCAAAAAGCCAACCGCCGGAAACGATGGTTGGCTTTTTTTATGCTTTTGACGGCTTGAGATTGGCCTTCAAATCCTGTTGCTCATGTAGTAGCCGCCTTCTTTGAAGCCCAAACCCAGAGCCACAGACCCGCCACGATCATGGGTACACAGAGCCACTGGCCCATGCTCATGCCCAGTGCGAGGATGCCCAGAAAATCATCAGGCTCGCGGAAAAACTCGGCGATGAAGCGGAACACGCCATAACCAAACAAAAACGCACCCGAGACTTGCCCCATTTTTCGTGGCTTGCGTGCATACAGCCACAGCAGCACAAATAGCAGCAGTCCTTCCATCAGGAATTGGTACACCTGCGACGGATGACGCGGCAGCATCGAGCCACTGTCCGGGAACACCATGCCCCACGGCAAATCAGGCGAAGAAAAGCGGCCCCATAACTCGCCATTGATGAAGTTTCCGACACGCCCTGCCGCCAGCCCGGTGGGCACGCAGGGCGCGATAAAGTCCATCACCTGTAGCCAGGGCCGCTGGCGCGTGCGTGCAAACCAGAGCTGCGAAGCCAGCACACCCAACATGCCGCCGTGAAAGCTCATGCCACCCTGCCAGACATAAAAAATCTCCAGCGGGTGCGCCAGGTAATAACCCGGTTTATAGAACAGGCAGTAACCAATACGCCCACCCAGCACCACGCCCATCACACCCAGAAAAAGGATGTCTTCAATGTCTCTGCGAGACCACGCACCCGGGCCAGTGATGGACGCATAAGGTTGATGTTTAAGCCGCAGCGTGGCGAGAAAAAAGAACAGGCCAAAGGCGGCCAGATAAGTCAGGCCGTACCAGTGGACAGCCAGTGGCCCGAGTTGCAGCGCGACGGGATTGATTTGGGGATGAATCAGCATGGGGGCATTGTGCCTGCGGGCTACGCGAACTTGGTTAACCCTAGTGCAGTGTTGCACTGCTTATCAGTATTGTGTACACGAATATAATTCGTGTACACTTTATGAATGCAAAATATTACCTTTAGCGCTCAAAATGATCTGATTGCGCAGGCGCGCGAGCTGGCGCGTGCGCGGGGCACGACGCTGAACGAAGAGTTTCGCATCTGGCTGAATGGTTTTGTGCAGCAACAAGGCCAAGATGAGCAACAGGCGCGCGTGCGCCGCATCATTGACCAGATTACCGCCCCTACTGCCGAGCAAAGCAAACTGGCCGCGCACAAAGCGTACGCGCCTGCACACACGCGCCCATCGGTACGCGATGAGTTCAATGAGCGTGAGCAGCGCATGCTCAAGCGTCTGGGCAAATAAGCGGGCATGTGATGAGCACATCTACAGCCACCCGTTTTTTCCTCGACACCAACATCGCCGTCTACTGCTTTGACAGTAGCGCGCCACGCAAACAAAACTGCGCCAAAGATCTGCTGGCACACGCTGCCAGTTCGGGGCTGGGTGTTGTCAGCTACCAGGTGCTACAGGAGTTCTGCAATGTGGCGGTCAATGCCAAACGCCTATCATTGAGCACCGAGCAGATCATGGCGTACACCACGCAGTTGCTGGAGCCGATGAACAAGGTCGGCCCCAGCACCGATCTGCTGGCCCAGGCATTGCACATCCGCAGCGAGACCAGCTATGCGTTTTACGACAGCATCATCATTGCAGCGGCGCAACTGGCCGGTTGCAGCACGCTGTACTCAGAAGACATGCAGCACCAGCAACTGGTGGGCGGCCTGCGCATCGTCAACCCGTTTGTGGATGCGGCGCACGAGCCAATATCAGCCATCAAAGTCGCATCATCGTCAGCGCCTAAAATCAGTCGCTAAAGTTCTGCTCCCCACATCACTTACCCACGAATCCAGGAAAAGCCATGCTTGACACAAAAATCATCACGCTCAACCCACGCAGCAAAAACATCACCGAAGGCAAGTCGCGCGCGCCGAATCGCTCGATGTACTACGCACTGGGCTACGAGGCCGACGACTTCAAGAAGCCCATGATCGGGGTGGCCAACGGCCACAGCACCATCACCCCGTGCAACAGCGGTCTGCAAAAACTGACCGACGCGGCGGTCATCGGCATTGAAGAAGTCGGGGGCAAAGCGCAGACGTTTGGCACGCCGACCATTTCCGACGG
>JBKJOH010000139.1:0-2543 GCA_046593295.1 Polaromonas sp.
GAAGGCCTTGCGCCGCTCGTCCATGGTGGCATGCTGCTCCCAAGGCTCGGGAATCATCATCATCACCGCCTGGCTGATCGGGTAGCCGGCCATGGTCAGCAACTCCAGGCAGTTGTCGAAAGTCGCTGTGTCGGACTGGTCGGCAAAGCTGATGGGGTAAAGCTTTTGCAAGTCAGCACCCAGCACCGGGGAAGACATCACGCCTTCGCGCGCCTTCATCCAGTTGTAGTTGCCCTTGACAGTGTTGATCTCACCGTTGTGCGCCACATAGCGGTAGGGGTGGGCCAGCGGCCACTCGGGGAAGGTGTTGGTACTGAAACGCTGATGCACCAGGCCGAGCGCGGATACACAGCGCTCGTCGGTCAAATCGAGGTAGTAGGTACCCACCTGGTTGGCCAGCAGCAAGCCCTTATAGACCACCGTGCGGCTGGACATGCTGGGCACGTAATATTCTTTGCTGTGCGTCAGATGCAGGCGCTGGATGGCGGCACTGGCCGTCTTGCGGATCACATAGAGCTTGCGCTCGAGTGCGTCCTGCACGATCACGTCGTTGCCACGGCCAATAAAAATCTGGCGCAGGATGGGCTCTTTCTCACGCACGGTGGGCGACATCGGCATATCACGGTTGACGGGCACATCGCGCCAGCCCAGCAGCACCTGGCCCTCGGCTTTGACGGCGCGCTCAAGCGCCTGCTCGCAAGCCAGGCGCGAAGCATGCTCTTTCGGCAAAAAAACCATGCCCACGCCGTATTCACCAGGCGGCGGCAGATTGACACCTTGTTTAGCCAGCTCTTCGCGGTACAGCGCATCGGGCAGCTGGATCAATATGCCTGCGCCATCACCCATGAGCTTGTCAGCACCTACCGCACCCCGATGATCCAGGTTTTCAAGGATCTTCAAGCCCTGCTGGACGATGGCGTGGGTTTTATGGCCCTTGATGTGGGCAACAAAGCCAACGCCGCAGGCATCGTGTTCGTTTGCAGGGGAGTACAAACCATGTTCGTGGAAATCTTTAATTTCAGCAGCCGTCGTCATGGCGCACTCCTAATAAATTTATTCGCGGGATGGAGATTATAAAACGCAGCAACAACAATGCCAAACCCTTTAATTGGGGTCAGAGTCCAATTAATTACCAATTGGATTAGTCGTCATTTAATTAGGGTCAGATTGATTTCATTGAAATTTCCAATGAAATCAATTATGTTTTACAAACTACCATCAATGGATGGTTTGCCAAAAGGTCGTCCAACCTGGATTTTTTGAACCCGTCGCGTGGTCTGTTTTTGTAAATCAGCAACAAACGCCGCCTCACCCAGCGCCCAACCACTGAGCGTAGCTTTGGTCAGGGCAGCCTGGCTGTCAGGACTGATGCCTGCCTGCACCATTTCAGCATAGGCAGCCTCGCGCCCAAAAGGTGTGTTGGCCAATGACCAAAAAAGCGGATGCGGCGTGATGAGTTTGTCCGAACGCAGACCCACATAGTGCCCGTGACTGGACCAAGGGTAGTCTTTTGGCTCAGACACCATACCGGCACGCACCGGGTTAAGGTCGATGTAGGCCATGCAGGTCAGCAGGTATTGATCGGTCTGGATCAAGGTTGAGCGGTAACGCCCCTCCCACAAAGTGCCCGTGCGGCCCTGTAAATCGTTGAAATAACGAACATAACTGCGGCCTACGGCCTGCATCATCTGCGGCAGGCCGATGTCAGTCTGCGGCGTGGCCAGCAGATGAAAGTGATTGCACATCAGCACATAGGCATGGATGGCGATTCCAAACTTTCTGGCGTTTTCGTGCAGTAACTCCAGGAAATACAGGTAATCGGCACTGGTGTTAAAAATCACCTGCCGATTGTTCCCACGCTGAATGATGTGGTGCGGGTAGTCGGGTAGCGTTAGTCGGGGGAGGCGGGCCATGGGCGCTTTTGGGCTAAACGCTCAGTTTAATTGGAGTCTGACCCCAATTATGCAATTATGCAGTTGTCTTCAACCAGTCCATTTTTGTTCCTCTTTTAGCTCCTCGCAAACATCTATCGCAAGCGCTGCACAGCCTCCAGCACACCGATCATGACCGGCTGGTGCAGCATGTAGTAGGTGAGGCTCCAGACACCAAGGAGCCCCAACCAGCGCATCGCTGCGGGAGTTGGCCCCATGATGAGGCCGGGACGATTTTTTAGCAGCCATTGCGCCGCCGCCATGCCCCACCACATGACACCCAGCCAGGGAATCAGCGGCACATAGTCTTCGGTGAGGGGCTTGACCGAGATAAAACCCAGCCAGTTGAAGGATTTGTCATTCAGAAATTGCAGTGTTTCGGCCATAGACAGTGCGTACGAAGCCATGAATTTCATGGCAATTGCCACAGCTCCGCAGAGCCACAGCCAAGGGCTCCAATGCGCGGTCAGCCGCACGATGATGAGCATGGCCGCGATGCCGTGCAGCACGCCGAAGTAAATAAAACTCTGCGGATACATCATGTAAGACCCGGCACTGACCAGCAGCGCGCAGCCCGCAATTTGCCCCCAGCGCCGCCAAAAGCGCGGCCAG
>JBKJOH010000175.1:0-6498 GCA_046593295.1 Polaromonas sp.
CACATCCTGTCTGCGCCCGACTTGGTGTCGGCCGTGGAGCGCCTGGTCCAGGCACTGGATCGACTCAATGCGTATTTCGAACCCTGGGTGAACTGGCGCGAGCAGGAACGATTGCCGGCGCTGGCCGAGATGGCCGCGCACCGGCGCATGGAATTGACGGCGCTGTGCGCCGCTGTGCTCAAACGCCATGGCGCGAACGGCGCACTTCGAGATGCGCCGTCGATCTGGGAAACCTTGATTCATTTCGAATGCTGGCAGCGGTTGGTACGCGAACATCAGCTGTCGCGTGCCGCGGTTCGACGCACCCAGGTTCACCTGTTGCTGGCTGTCGCCGGACCGCAGCCTGCCGCTCCACCCACCCCGCGTCCGCGACCAAGGAAATGAAATGAATGACCCACAAGCTTCGATTCACGAGATCGGCCCCGACACCTTCCGCATCAGCGTGGCATTGCCGCCCGCTATTTTTCCGGGGGGCTTCACTTTCAACCAGTATCTCGTGGTTGACGACAAGCCACTGCTATTCCATACCGGGCCGCGCAAGCTGTTTGGCCTGGTGGCCAGCCAGATCGAGAAGAAGTTACCGCTGTCCCAGTTGCGCTACATCGCTTTTTCCCACGTCGAAGCAGACGAGTGCGGCAGTCTGGCTGACTTTCTGAAGGCAGCGCCGCAGGCGCGGCCGGTATGCAGCCAAGTTGCGTCGATCGTCTCGGTCAGCGACATGGTGGACGTGGAGCCGATCGGCATGGAAGATGGACAGGCGCTGGAGCTCGGCCATCACAAGCTGCGGTGGCAATCCACGCCGCATCTGCCACATGGCTGGGAGTGCGGGTACCTGTTCGACGAAACCACGCGTAACCTGTTTTGTGGTGACCTATTCACACAGCCAGGCACCGGTGACGAGCCCCTCACGGGCGGTGACATCCTCGGTCCGAGCGAGATATTCCGTCATCAGTTGGATTACTTTTCGCATACGCAAAACGCATCTACCTTGATCGACAAGCTGGCTCAACTCGAGCCGCGGCTGCTATCTTGCATGCACGGCAGTGCATGGGCGGGTGATGGTTCTTCAATGCTGCGCAGCCTGGGTCGCGCGTTGATGCCTTGACTGGGAATCCGCGACGCATACCTGCGAAGAATTGAGGGCACAAAGAATTGGGGTCAGACCCCAATCAGCCCACCGCCGAGTTGCCTGAAAAAGGGCATCTCGCCTTTTTAGGGCATCTACAGCTTTGGTTCGTATTGCATCTCGCCATTGCCAAACGACCAGTCCTCGCGTTGTACGTCTATGAGACTGATCCACACATCCTGAATCCGTCTGCCTGTCTTTTGATGGATGCCTGCGGCCACTGCCTTGTAGAAGGCTTTTTTGACGTCGATCGTGCGTCCGGCATTCCAAGTGACCTGTATGAATACGATATCGGGTGTGTAATCTACCCCTAAATATCCCTCTATCGGGTAAACCAGCTCATCCGCAGCGTGACGCGTGATGATCTGAAACCTGTCGTTGGCTGGGACATTCGCGACGCCGATCATCGCCTCATAGACGGCATCACCGATGGTTCTAGCAGTTTCTGCAGAATCATTTTTCGATAGGTTAATTCTTACCAATGGCATAAAAACTTTTTTAAAAATGAAAAATCATGTTGATGATTACGATACCCCTGGAAGGTTCCAGACTGATATGGAAGGTGGTAGGGCAATGGATAAAACTCACCAGTATGGCCACCGTGTTCGAAGGCTACTTGCCCAGCGATTCAAGTCGGTGACGTTCTTTGGTTGTCATACTTTCGAGCCACGCGCGTTCCTGGCCTGGTTCAGGCAGTACGTGGCCGTACTCAAGCATCAGCGATGGCGGCATCTCATTTATGTAGACCCAAACTTCGTCACGTCGAACGCCCGAAAGTTCGATCAGGACATCGCGGAGTTTTAGAAGTAGCTGGTTCACCATCTCTTTGGGACGTCCACCTCGTACGTTCCCGAACATATAGATTTGCTTTTGTTCAAGCCGCACACCACCCATGTACCAACCTCCGACAGGTACATCCTGAAAGATCACCTGCGCAAAAAAAGTCTGTGCGCCTGTGACTTCGCTGTGGGTTTGAGTGACATGCTGGGCGATGGCATCTTTTTGGCTACTGCTTAGCTGTCCCACGGGTGTGTGAACTGTATAGGTTGGCATTGAACTCCTCCGGTAATACTGAAGTTGAAGTTGATCCCATTTCGCGGATATCTTATTGATCTTAACCAAGCAGTTCAGTTGCCATGTCAGCAACATCCACAGCGGGGTGGGTTGGTCGCAAGACACTCAATCGGCACGCATGGTCTATGTGGTTTGGCTTAACGCGCTGTTGAATCGCGCAGCGTATCGGGCGGCAACTCGTCCATCTCAGTGAACAATTGCGCCAAGCTGCGCCCTGCGGCATCGAGCAGGGCGCGCCCTTTTTCTGCCGTTGCGGCAGCGGCGTTGCCGACTGCACCATGCGGGTTGTAGTCCTGCATTTGCCAGCCCAACTTGGCACTCCGGCCATCACCAAGGAGGCTGAATTTTTGCGCCCGGTCTTGCGAGCTTGAATAAAAGTTTTGTGCCTTCGCCCTATCGACCTGTTCAGGTTTGAGCGCTAGCATCATCGAGGTTTCTATCTCTCCCGCATGAATACCAAAGCGGTGCTCGTCGGCACTGAACAGGTCATTCACCGAGCCGCCCTTGCCGTCGGCCAGCGGCAGGTTGAACCAGTTCACACTGTAGACCAACATGCCAAGGCGTGCCCGCAAGTCACGTGCCACCACATCGAGCAATCCGACCTGGCCGCCGTGTGAATTAAGCAGCACCAGTTTTTTGACACCCGTGGCGGCGACTGATTCGGCAATCTCGGTCCAGAGTCGAATGACGGTTTCGGCTTTGAGCGTCAACGTACCGGCAAAGCGCGTGTGCTCGGGGCTCAGACCGATGGGCTGGGTTGGCAAAAATAGCACTGGCAAATCTGCTGGAAGATGGGGCAGGCTGGCGGCGATTACGCCATCGACCAGGGTGGCATCGACATTGAGCGGCAGGTGCGGGCCATGCTGCTCAATCGCCGCAACGGGCAGCACCGCGATGCTGCGGCTCAGATCGAGTTTTGCAAAGTCAGGGCTTTTGAGGTCAGCCCAAAAACGAATTGAATGGGGTGTGTTTGCAGAGCTTGTCATGGTGTCTTTTACCTGATTTATGCGGCGGCTGCGGCTTGCTGAATGGCTTCGCGGTGCGCGTTCTGATTGGCATGTCTTCCCTGGCGTTCAGACCTTAGGTTGGCAACTGAAACCGGTACCAAGGTCTTGTCGGCACTCAACATTTTTGCAAGGCTTTGGGGCCGACCACGCGCGCCGCTGGCTTGGTAGTCGGCCAGCAGTGCGGCAGTCACCACCTCGGCGTTGATGGCGCGCAGGGCCACCAAATGTTCACACAATAAATCAAGCAATTTTTCATACGCAAATTCATGGGTCTTGCCCGTCGTTTGCCACAACCAGTCACTGAAATTTAAAAAGTGATTGAAAGCAGAACCTGGCTCCAGCAGCAGCTTCAATGCAGCAGAAAAACGCCCTGAATTAGCCACCATTTCCCAATAGCGCGCAAAGCGCTTGATGCGCTGCATGGTGGTGAAATCAATGGTCGAGTTTTGTAAGATCGTGTACGGCGTTTGCGGGTCGTAGGCCATTGCAAAGTCCGCCGTGTGCCGGGTAATCGGCGTGCCGCGCAGGCGCTTCAAGATACCGAACTGGATTTCATGCGGGCTAAGCGCGTAGAGCTTGTCAAAGCCCTCGGCAAAGCTGGCCAAAGTTTCACCGGGCAGGCCAAAAATCAAATCAGCATGTACATGCGCCTGGCTGTGGTTGACCAGCCAGCGCAGGTTGTCGGCGGTTTTGAGGTTGTCTTGCTTGCGCGAGATGCGCTGTTGCACCTCGGGGTTAAAGCTCTGTATGCCGACTTCAAATTGCAGAGAGCCCGCTGGAAACTGTGAGATGAGGTCTTTCAGCCTGTCATGCAGGCTGTCGGGTACGACCTCGAAATGCACGAACAGATCGGTCGGCTCGCCCGGTGTCATTCTGTCGAGAAAAAATTGCAAAATTCGCACCGAAAAATCGACCTTCAAATTAAAGGTTCGGTCTACAAATTTAAAGTTGCGAGCGCCGCGCTGGTAGAGCGCATCCATCTCGGCCATGAAGCCGTCAAGCTCAAAGGCCCACGCGGTTTTGTCGAGCGAGCTTAAACAAAACTCGCACTTAAAAGGGCAGCCGCGTGAAGCCTCGACATACAGCAGGCGTTTGGCCAGGTCTTCGCTGGTGTATTCGGCGTAGGGCAGCACCAGCTCGGCCAGCGGTGGCTGTTCACCAGCAATCACCTTCATCAGCGGCTGCGGGCCATCGATTAACGAGCGGCAGAGCTTGGGAAAGCTCACATCGCCCCAGCCGGTAATCACATGGTCGGCCAGGCGGCAAATCTCTTGGCTCTCGGTTTCATAACTGACCTCGGGGCCACCTAGAACAATTTTGATATCTGGCTGCAAGGTCTTTATCAGCCGCACCACCTGGGTGGTTTCAAGCACATTCCATATGTAAATGCCAAAGCCAATCACCTTGGGGCTTAGGGCCAGCAGGTCTTCAACAATTTGCGCGGCGCGCTGCTGGATGACAAATTCACGCAACAGCGTTTGCGCCCGCAGGCCCGCGCCACCGTGCCTGTCCATATTCGCCAGCAGGTAACGCAGGCCGAGTGAGGCGTGGATGTATTTTGCGTTCAGCGTGGCCACAACTATGGATGTTGCGATGGCGGGTGTTGGCGAAGTTTGCGGGGAGACCATGCCAGTATTATCAAACCATGAACAAAGAACAGCTTAAAAAACTTGAAGCCGACCTTTGGCGTGCTGCCGACAGCCTGCGGGCCAACTCTGATCTCAAAGCCAGCGAATACTCCACGCCCGTGCTAGGCCTGATATTTTTGAAGTTTGCCGACAACAAATACCGCCAGTTTGAAGCTGCCATATTGGCCGAATACCAGCAGCTCAAGGGCGGTCGACGTGAAAAGAAGCTGTCTGATATCGCCATTGAGCGCTGTGGCTTTTACCTGCCCGACCATGCCCGCTACGGCCATCTGCTGGCCCTACCGGAGAAGGAAGACATTGCCAACGCCCTCAAAAAAGCCATGCTGGCCATTGAGGAATACAAGCCCGAGCTGGCTGGTGTGTTGCCACACGACGAATATTTCCGCCTCACCCGCTCCGACCAAAACAAGGGCATGCCGCAACGCCTGCTCAAAATTTTTGCCGACATTCCGGCGGATGCGGGCGGCGATTTGTTTGGCAAGATTTACGAATATTTCCTCTCTAACTTTGCCCTGAGCGAAGGGCAAGGCGGCGGCGAGTTTTTCACGCCGCGCTCGGTCGTCAAGCTCATGGTCGAAATCATCGAGCCGCATGGCGGCAAGGTGTATGACCCCGCCTGCGGCTCGGGTGGCATGTTTGTACAAAGCGCCGAGTTCATCGCCGCGCACCGGGAGGATGCCGCAGCGGCGCAGGGCAAGGCCGAAGACGGCATCTACGTCTACGGCCAGGAGAAAACGCTGGAGACGGTGAAGCTCGCCAAGATGAATCTGGCTGTCAACGGCCTGCACGGCAGCGTCATCCAGGCCAACACCTACGCGGAAGACCCGCACGGCAGCCTGGGCCAGTTTGACTACGTGATGGCCAACCCGCCCTTCAACGTGGACGACGTGTCCGTGGCGGCGGTAGAGAAAGACCCGCGCTTTAACACCTACGGCATCCCGCGCAACAAGACCAAGCTCAAAAAGGCAGACGAGGGCAAAGAGACCGTGCCTAACGCCAATTACCTGTGGATCAACCTGTTTGCCACATCGCTCAAACCCCAGGGCCGCGCCGCACTGGTCATGGCCAACAGCGCCAGCGATGCCCGCCATTCGGAGGCCGACATCAGGCGCGCGCTGATCGAAGCCAACCTCATCTACGGCATGCTCACCATGCCCAGCAACATGTTCTACACCGTGACGCTGCCCGCCACGCTGTGGTTCTTTGACAAGGGCAAGCTTGATGAGCGCATGTTGTTCATCGACGCGCGCAACGTTTTCACACAAATCGACCGCGCCCACCGCGAATTTTCAGACGAGCAGGTCGCCAACATCGCCATCATCAGCCAGTTGTACAAGGGCCGGCGTGAGCGCTTTGTGGCCCTGGTGGACCACTACTTTGCCCAAGGTGTGGCCAGCCTGCACGCGCACGCTGCCAGTGTGGAAGCCCTGTGCGCCCAGCTCTTTGAAGCGCTGGACGACCCCGCTCACCGCCAGACCGTGACCGATCTAAAAAAGCAGTGGAAGACCCTGGCCAAGCTCGAAGACCGCTACGCCACTTACCTGGACAGCACCACATCTGTTCGGGCTGACACACCATCTGTTCGGGCTGACACACCATCTGTTCGGGCTGACACACCATCTGCTCGGGCTGAGCCAAACAC
>JBKJOH010000160.1:0-3121 GCA_046593295.1 Polaromonas sp.
CTCCTGATTTTGTAGCACCTTGTCTGGCTGGAAATAGCTGTCTGCGCGTGCGGTGGCAAGCGATGGCAGACCGCAGATCAGCGGCTTTGTTTGGCCTGCTGCTTGACCGGGCAGCTCACACATCTGCTGCAGCGGCTTGGCCCCCGGTGAATGGTCGGGGTGTGAGTGGGTACACACAATCATGCGGATGTCGCCGCCCGCCGCCTTGTACAAACGCGCTAGGTGGTCATGGTCGGCAGGGCCGGGGTCGATGGCGATATAGCCGCCTTTAGCATCACCCACCAGATAGCTGTTGGTGCCTGGCCCTGTCATCACGCCCGGATTGGGCGCGGTCAGGCGCATGACGTTTTTCAGCAGTGCAACGGGGGCATCAGTCTGCCAGTCAAGGGCATGCACAATTTGCCCATCGGGGCAGGTCAGGGCAAGTTCGCCGAACGGCGTTTCATGCGCCATGTAATGGGTAACCTTGCCAGAATGCAATCCGGCGCGTGGGTCGTCTGCCGTACGTAGTTTTGCGGGTTTGCGTGGAGCGTGGAGGAGTTGGTTTTTTCGTACCATTGGTGAATTAAATCATGGAGAGCTCAATGTTGTTCAGACCTTCTTTTATTTTGGGTGGTGCGCTTGTTTCAGCCGTGCTCGGCATGGCTGTCGCAACCGGTGCCTTAGCGTAAAGCGGCCCCGCTTGGCCGACGCGTGGGCCCATCAAACTGGTGGCGGTTTTCCCGCCCGGTGGCTCAGTGGATCAGGTAGCCCGCATCCTGGCTTTACCCTTGCAAAAGGAGCTCGGCCAGACCGTGATTGTTGAAAACAAGGGCGGCGCGTCGGGCTCCATCGGCGCTGCTGCTGTGGCTGCTGCGCCTGCCGACGGCTACACCTTTGCCGTGGTGTTTGACACCCATGCCGTGAATCCGGCGTTGATACCCAACCTGCCATTTGACAGCAAAAAAGACCTCACCCCCATCACGCTGGTGGGCACATCGCCCATGGTTCTGGCAACCTTTGCGGGTAGCGAGTACAAAACCTTTGCCGATGTGGTGGCAGCCAGCAAAGCCAAAAAGAACGTCAGCTACGGCAGCATTGGCTCGGGCAGCCTCGGCCATGTGGCCATGACGCTGCTGGGTAAAAACGGCGGTATTGACTGGGCGCATATTCCGTACAAAGGCGGCGGCCCTTTAATGAACGACGCGGTTGCAGGCCATGTGCCACTGTCAATTGGCTCGGTGTTTGTGACCAAGCCGCATATCGACAGCGGACGTATGCGGCCCTTGGCTGTAACCACCCCCAAACGCAGCCCCGACTTGCCCAACGTCCCCACGCTGTCGGAAAGTGGCTACCCCGGTTTCGATGCGCCCGCCTGGTGGGCCGTGCTGGCTCCAGCCAAAACCCCACCTGAGATTTTGAAGCGCATGAACGAAGAGCTGAACAAAGTGCTGCGCCTGTCCGACATTGCCAAAAAATTAGACGCGCAGGGTATTGATGTGATCGGTGGTTCGCCCGAAGTGGCCAAAGTATTTATTGAAAAGCAGATGGATATCTGGGCGAAGGTTGTGAAGGACAACAACATCAAGGCGGATTAAACGCTTGGCATCGCGCTCTCAGCGAGGGAGCAAGCGTTTGCGTGTGTGCAGTTGTGAGTGACGGCTTGAAAATAACATGGTCATTTTTGGGCTACGCGAGGCCGGCAGGACGACGCTGGCGCAGCAGCTGGCAAAACAGCTAGCGTAAAGCCAGACTGCGCTGGCTTACGTACCGCCCAAAACGCAGGCCAGCTACTACCGCACGGCCGTGGGTGCTGAAATTGACCTGCTGCTTGAACTGCCCGGTAACAGGGTCTGGGCCATAGAAATCAAGCGCTCCAGCGCTCCCACGGTAACCAGGGGTTTTCATGTCGCATGCGATGACGTGGCGGCGACCCGCCGCATAGTGGTAAGCAGCGCCAATGCAAAATTCCCCATGGCTGGGGGCATTGAGCATGTGCCCTTGCTGGAGCTGATGCAGGAGTTGCTGGCGTTGCGAGGGGTTGGTGCCTTGTCATGAGATGCTGGGTGCCACCGTGCCAGCGTGTCACCGTGGTGCCGTGGTGCCGTGGTGCCGGTCTGGTTTGGCGCAGCAACCAGGGCCAACACCGCGCGGGCTCTGGTTTGTGCCGGGCGCAATGACGCTGGGCGGGGTCATAATCTGTCGCAGAGGTAGCGCGATTAAATCAAATCCCCTTATATGTGCAATTACCGCAACACGACCGCCCCACAGGCGGTTCAGTCCAGCGCTGATTGTTGGGCCTCAGGAGAAACTCAGGAGAAATTATGGTTCAAGATGTGGATTCAGACGATAAATTTTACGCCCGTGCAGATGCGCATATTCACCTGTCAAATGACCAACTCAAATCAATTAGCGGTGGCAAGGTTAGTGAATCGATGCTGTATTCATTAGCACGCTTCAATGCTTGGAATAGTGCTTGTGGTTTTAAAAACGCTGAGCAGATGGCCGCTGACCGCCAGGGTACTCTGGATTATCATGTGACTGCATATCGTAAAATGCTCGAAGAAAACCTCGATGACTACATCCGCAATTTTGCTAAATATATGGCAGTGCCAGATAAAATGCCCTAACGAATAAGCAACTGTCTTAAAAGTCAAGCATTTTCGACCTCCCGGGTGTGCAAATTTTCGTTCCATGGCGTGCCTGATTTGACGATGGCATTCAGGATTGTCAGTAGCTTACGTATGCACGCGACCAAAGCGACCTTCTTGGGTTTTCCTGTTGCCAGGAGACGCTGATAGAACACACGAATCACGGGATTGAAACGAGTGGCTGCCAGCGTGGCCATGTATAGCGCGGTACGCAGTGTGGCGCGTCCGCCGCTTATGCAGCGCTTACCCTTGAGACGACCTGAATCGTGGTTGTAGGGTGCAACGCCTGCCAATGCGCTGACCTGACGACGTCTCAAGGCTTATTCGGTAGGCGCTACAGTTCGGTTCGCGAGACAATGGGGCCTTGTCAAACTAGGAGTACGTTCATGGAGCTAACTGCAGTCCTTACCCACGCCGAAGAAGGTGGTTTCGTCGCACTCAATCCCGAGACCGGTACCACTACGCAGGGGGAAACGGTCGAAGAAGCAGTG
>JBKJOH010000233.1:0-6948 GCA_046593295.1 Polaromonas sp.
GCCGCCACCGAGGTCATTCGGGTGCCCGGAACTGGCATCCACGTTCTGAAGCCTTGATTGCGAGTTCTTGCGCGCGCTTTTTCCGCTGTCCTTTGGATGACAAACCAGAGAAATCAACCACACAATGCGCTGGGTTGCTTTTCGCGGAATTTACCGGGTCGACAATGGGATCAGCGCGTAGCGTAAGCTCGCCTAACTATAGAATTTCGCCATTGGATACGGCCCACATCCCCACAGATTGAAAGCCAAGATTTTTCGTGAAGTGCATCCATGATTGCTCTGCTGTTACCAGCGAACCGTCATCAACCGAGAGCTGATCGAGGTCTTTGGGCGTTGGAGAGAACGCCACGCTATTGGGATTTTTACCGTCCCAGTGTTGCGGATGAACTTGCCGAAAAACAAGGTCAGTATCTGTCCAGCCTTTGCTCATGCGACTAGCAACCCTGCAACCCTGCTAAAAGCCTCGTCCCATTGTGTCTGGGCAAAGCTTTCTTCAACGAATTTTTTTGAAGCCATATTGATCGCATTCAACTCAATCTTTTGCTCTGGAAAATTGATTTCCAGCTCAATTCTGGCTTTAGGCTGAATCCACTCCAAAATCACGTTTCCGCCTTCTGTCGGCGCCACAGTTGGATATTCCAAACCTTCTGGGAAATATTGTGCAAGGTCGTTGGCTAACCCATTGAGATGGTCACTTGTAGGTGCAACTCCGTGTCCCTCCAGCCAACCATCCTTAAGAGCGCCTAGCGCTTCAATTTTGGTCACTAATGGGTAGTGCGTCAGGCATTCAAGCTGGTCAATTTCAATGATGGCCGTAAGGCGGTCATTGACATCAAACATGCCAATGCCTTTAATCCGGGCGCTGACAGTGCTGCTACCCAGAGCTACTTTCAAGTCCGCGAAGAACGGATCGTCAAAAGTGAAGTTAATGACATCGTTTTTGACCGTTTTCAGGATACCGGTCTTCTTTGTGGCGTGAAGCTCTTGTACGCTTCCCACCACATCCGCTTCAGCCTCATAAGATTCCACATACGCGCTTGCGAGGTGAATGCGTTTTTTTGGCGTTAGTACGGCTTTGTTCGATGGCGATTCAGGGGCCCATTCGATGTACTCACCGTCTTTGAGTGAGCGGCCAATGCGATTGAAATAGCTGTACAGCGCTTTGGGGAATTCAGTGGGCAAAGGCTGACCCTCTTGAGTGTCAATCACGGCGTTAATCAGGATTTTCGCTTCTGTTATTTCCACTGGAATTGGGGTGAAAAGTTGTGCGCTGACCATCATGGCTACCAGGACGGGCATTGCAGAACCATCTTCGATTTTCTCTAGGTGCAGGCTGAAGTTGTTGCCAAAGCCCTTTGGGATGCGAATCCCAAAGGGCTGCTTTTGCCGCAAAAGATGTTTGGCCAACTCCAGTACCAACTCCTCATAGGCCGCCAAATCCTTCGCGACAGAAATCGGGAGCGTGTGCTCATCAAATCTTGGGCCCACGAAACGTGGCTGAATGAACGGTTCCTTGATCATTGGAAGGGGCTTGGATGCTTTGTAGCAGATGATTGGATAACCATAGCGTTTCAGTTTCACAAAGAACCCACACCGTTGAAGCTCTCTGGTGCCCTGCCGAGCGGCCCAAGGGGTTTTATCCTGCTTCGCCATATTTGTTACAAATTAAGGATTGAAATGTGCCTTATGCACATTTATAGTGAATTCCATGCAAGGTTTCTCATGGACACAAAAACTATCATCCCTCTGGACGCGGCTCTGAGCGCTGAAAAGCAAGTGCTGCTCGATGCGGTAGGCAAGGTGCTGGTGCCGCTGGCGCGGCTTTGTGTGGGCAAGGGCGTCACCATTCAGATGATTGAGGAACAGCTGCGCATGGCCTTTGTAGAAGCCGCACGCATGGCCCATGGCGATCAGCCCTCCAACCGCCTCATCAGCCGCATCAGCGCCACCACCGGTCTCACGCGCCGCGAAGTGACGCGGCTGGAAAGTCGGCAGGCACCGGAGCGTGAAACTCACCGTTCCCCGGTGACCGAGCTGTTCATGCTCTGGCTGGCAGACCCAGCGCTGCGCACCCCGACCGGCAAGCCCCAGCCTTTGCCGCGCCAGGGCCCGGCCCCCAGTTTTGAAGCCCTGGCCCAGTCGGTCACGCGCGACGTGCATCCGCGCACGCTGCTGGAAGAGCTGTGCCGCCTGCGGCTGGCCAAGCACGACGCCAGCACCGACACGGTACACCTGCTGCAGGAGGCCTTCGTGCCCCACGGTGACTGGGCGCGCATGGTCGGCTACCTGGGCGACAACGTGGGCGACCATCTGCGAGCCGCCACCGCCAACGTGCTGGGCGACGGCAACCAGGAACTCGAGCAAGCCATTTTTGCCGACGAACTCTCGGGCGAATCGCTGGCCCAGGCCCGCAGCCTCATGATGCAGCAGTGGCGCAACATGCTCGACCAGATCGCGCCGCGGCTGGAAGAACTGATTGCCGCCGACCGGCTGGCCGGCCGCGCGCAGGAGCACAGCCTGCGCATCGGCCTGTTCACCTGGTCGCAAGCCATGTCCCGAGTCCCCCCGTCCCACCCGTCCTCACCACTACCAAAGAAAGAGAGCATCTTATAAAAACTCACTATGACACACCTGCATCGCATGGTTTCACACGCCGGGCAGGACTACTGACCGTGCTGGGCAGTGCCCTGGCACTGGCTGGCTGCGGCGGCGGTGGCGGCGGCGGTGTGGCCGGCATCAGCAGCGGCGGCACCGGCTCGTTCTCGGCCGGGCCCATCACCGGCTTTGGCTCCATCATTCTCAACAGCAATGGCGTGCGTTACGACGACTCAACCGCCAGCATCACCGACGACGACGGCAACGACATGCGCGGCAAGCTCAAGCTCGGTATGTTGGTCGCCCTGACAGGCTCGGCCGTATCGGGCACCCGTGCGACCGCCACTTCCATCGTGGTGAGCGGCGAGCTGCAGGGTCCGATCTCGGCAAAAAGCGCCAGCCCGCAGACACTGACGGTACTGGGCCAGACGGTCAGGATCACCGGCAGCACGTTTTTTGACGTCTCGATCAGCGGCGGCTTTGCATCGCTGAATGTCAACGACATCGTCGAAGTACACGGTTTGTTGAATCCCGTCACCAATACGCTGACCGCCACCTTCATCGAAAAGAAAAACAGCCCGGCCCTCTTCAAGATACAGGGCCTGGCCAGCAATCACGACCCGATTACCAAGAAGTTCAACATCGGGGCAATCCGCATCAACTACAGCAGCACCAACCCCACCGATGTGCGCATCATCCCCGCCAATGGCACCCTGGTCCGGGTGCGCGTGAATGCCGTGCTGCCGCCACTTCCGGCCCCGCTTGAATGGACAGCGACCCGCATCCGTCGGCCTGAAGGCCCGAACGAAGACCGCGATGAAACCGAAATCGAAGGCAGCATCACGGCCTTCACTTCGCCCGCCCAGTTCAGCGTCAATGGCATCGCAGTCACCACGAGCAGCGCAACCCGGTTCGATGACGGCACGGCGGGTCTGGCCGTGGGGGTGCGGGTGGAAGTCAAGGGCCGCTTGAGTGGTGGCGTGCTGATTGCCGAGCGGGTCAAGATCGAGGACGACAATAAGGTCGACAACCTCGAATTCGAGCTGCATGGCGCGGTGTCCAACGTCACGGCAACCACGTTCGTGGTGCGCGGCGTGAATGTCAACTACACCGGCACCACCCCGTTCCGCAATGGCACTGTCGCCAATCTGGTCAATGGCACCAACGTCGAAGTCAAGGGCATCGCGTCCAACTCTACCAGCCCCAGCGCCAGCACCAGCATCGTGGCGACCCGGATTTCGTTCGAGTAAAACGGCTGCCTCCCCTTGCAGCATCTACTGGGCGGGCATCATGCCCGCCCTTTTTTCGCGCACAATCCGCAGCATGATTGTTCTTTACGGCATCCCCCAGCTGCGACACGGTCAAAAAGGCCCGTGCCTGGCTTTCTGAACGCAAAGTCGAACATGTATTTCATGATTTCAAAAAGCATGGCATTCCGGTTCAGCGCCTGACGGCCTGGGAACAAACGCTGGGCTGGCAAAAGCTGCTGAACCGCCAAGGCACGACCTGGCGCAAGCTGGACGCGGAGGTTCTGCAGATGGGGTCACATCTGCAGATGTGCAGATGGGGTCAGGTCTCCCATCTTGCAAAATTGTTTCTGAAGCGCTAAGCTTTGCCATGGTCAGACCCCTGCGTATCGAATATCCTGGTGCGGTGTATCACGTCACATCGCGTGGTGACAGACGCGAGCCCATCGCCAAAGACGATAGGGATCGCGCGGTGTTTATGGGCATCGTGGGCCAAGCCCTGGAGCGCTTTGACGCACAAGCCTGGGCGTACTGTCTGATGGGCAATCACTACCACCTGCTACTGCACACCCGCAAGGCCAACCTGTCCCGCCTGATGCGCCAGATCAACGGCGTGTACACCCAGGCCTTTAACCGCCGCCACAGCCTGACAGGCCATTTGTTCCAGGGCCGCTTCAAAGCCATATTGGTAGACAGCGACAGTTATTTGCTCGAAGTATGCCGTTACGTTGACCTCAACCCCGTCCGTGCGGCCATGGTCAAACGCCCCGACGCCTACCCCTGGAGCAGCTACCGCGCTCTGGCTGGCCTGGCCGACAAGCCCGGCTGGCTGGATGCCTCGCCCGTTTACGCACAGCTGGCCCCCGGTAAAAGCGCGATCCAGGCTGCGGCCCGGTACGCAGACTTTGTGGCCGAAGGCATGGGTGTGCAACTTTGGGCTGACCACCTCAGGCAGCAAATCTATTTAGGCGACGATGCATTCATTGCACGCATGCAAAAGCAGGCGGGGCTGGACACCGCAAACCCAGTCAGCCAGGCGCGCGGACACAAAGCCAATGTGAGCAAAATCCACACGAACATTCCCACTCACGATAGCGATGTAAAACGTTATGCCGCTATGAAATTCACCAGCAAAGACCAGCGAAACCGAAACATAGCCAACGCCTTTTACCAGGGCGGGCACAGTCAAACCGCCCTAGCGCAGGCCTTTGGCATATCAAGCTCGACAGTGAGCAGGGTTGTCACGGAATATGGAAATGGAGTCTGAAAATGAAGGACGATTTTTGGAAAATGGGAGACCTGACCCTTTTTGTGCTTTTTGAAGAGTGGCCATGACTGATCGGAGGCGGGCAATCTTCATCAGTTACCGCCGCGACGACGCCGAAGGGCATGCCGGAAGACTGTTCGAGGATCTCGCGGAGCACTTCGGCAAGGCCTCGGTCTTCATGGATGTGACCGGCATCGAGCCGGGGCGCGATTTTCGGCAGGTCATCGAACAGCAGGTGGCGTCTTGCGGCGTGCTTCTCGCGGTCATCGGCAAGAGCTGGCTGACCGCCACCGACGTCGAAGGCCGGCGCCGGCTGGACGATCCGTATGACTTCGTTCGCCTGGAGACCGAGGCCGCATTGAAGCGCGACATTCCGGTCGTTCCGGTGCTGGTGCATGGGGCCCAGATGCCCCGGCCGGAGCAACTGCCCGATGTGCTCACGAATCTGGCCTTTCGCAACAGCGTTGAACTAACGCACGCGCGCTGGGGCTCGGACGTGCAACTCCTGATCAACGCATTGTTGCCCTATGTCGACGCGGCGCCGCAACCCGCGTCCCGGAACCAGAACGCGTCTTCGGTGACCTCCGCCGGTACCGACGAGGCAGCGCCCGAGGGAGAAACCGCCGCGCTAGCGGCACAGCGGGGACGGGAACAGGCGAAAAAGCGGCAGCTCTTCGCGCTCACCGCTGCGCTGGCGATCGTGGTCGCGCTCGTCGGCTATTTTGTCTCGGACTGGCCCCGCAAGACGAATGCGCCGCAATCGGCTGGAACGACCATCGCGATACCGACGTCCGAAGACAAGACGGCGCCCACCCGCGCTGTCGAAAAACTGGAGGCCGCAGCCCTGGCGAGCGAAAAGCCGGCACCGGTCCCGGCGCCGAGGCCGGGCGTCGAGGCGGCGCCGGCCAGGGAGACCGCGGCTCCGGGCCAGGTTGACAAAGGCCAGGCACGCAGTAAAACCGCAAACCCCGCCGTAGCCAGAGTTGATGCCGAACGGATTGCGCGCGCCGACGCCGGCGTCAAAAAGGCGCCCGCACCGAACCGCGAGGCGATGGCCGCAGCGGAAAGACTTGCCGCCGACAAGGCCCATGCCGATCGGCTCGCACGCGCCGTCCCGGAAGTCAAAAAGGACGCTGAAACCAAGCCGGAGCCGCCCGTTGCAATGCCGCCGACCGCACCACCCAAGGCGGAAGGTGTGCCGATCGCAAGGGTCGAGCCGAGTCGGGGCAACTCGGGTATCGCCCTGCTTGGCGATACCGCGCCGCCAGCTTCAGCCACCCGCACCATTGCCATCCATCCGGACACTCGGTACGTCAATGTGACCGGAGGCGAGATCGTGAAATTCACTGTCGGCGACAAATCCTTCACCTGGAACTTCAACGGTCGGCCCGGCAGCTTCGATTTGAATGTTATCGCGCCGCCTGGTGTGATGGATCACCGCGTCATAGCTTATGTGGCACAGAACCCGATGTACGGTGGCCGAAGGCGCTGAGCGGTTGTGCATCGAACTGCCTTAAACCAATATTACTGCGGGAATTGCGCGCCAGGCCAGCGGTATACTGTACAGATCGTACTCTTGCAGAGATGAGCATGCCCGTTAACCCCAGCCCAAGTTTGTCATTTGGCACTACAACCTCGAATGAAATCAATGGGTTAGGAGCGTATCTCGGCGTGAAGTAAAATGGGTCATGAAGAGAGTAAAAGGGGTCCAGTCTTGACATTACACTTTTCACCGCTCGCCCTTGATGATTTTGCTGACCGTTGAATAGTGTATTCCCACCTCGCGGGCCGTGGCGGCCATGGTGTAACCCCATTCCAGGCAGGCCTTGCGGATGGCCT
>JBKJOH010000038.1:0-3576 GCA_046593295.1 Polaromonas sp.
ACCCAGTTAACCCTTTTGTAGTGGAGCGATTGCATCTCGCCCCTATATGGATCAATGACTTACGCGTTTAACTGTCGAACCCGGGAGTACTCAATGGCAGCGTGTGCGCGCTGTCCAAAAATACCAGGTTGGCCACATTGGTCACTGCGGCGCTGGCATTGGCGTTGATCTTTATATCCAGACTGCGAGCCAAACTTTGACCGGGCACTATAGGGGCTGAAAAACCAAATGCCACAACATCCACCAAACGCAGGTCGGCTGGAGGCGCGGCGCTGTAGCTGTATTCGGGCTGCCCTTGCTGGTGATAAAGGGCTAGCGCAGCGCCGGCTGCGCCCAGCGCGCTGAAAGTCGTGTTGGGTGGAATCACATCACGCAGCAACACCAGGGATTGCAAAACGCCGTCCACCAACACCGGAACGCCAGTGGCGTTTTGGTTACCCGTGTTGCTGGCTGTGAGGGTAAATTTGACGATGTCGCCAGGTGAGGGATTCAGGTTAGACGCACTTTTGACCAGCTGCAGCAAGGCCGTATTGCGCACAGTGACGCTATCTGTGTTGGTGGCGCTGACTCCTTGCGCCACGGTGGTGGCACTAAGCCCAACCCGGGCCAAGCGGTCTAGCGCAATACTTGTGGGTATCACGCCCACCAGTACAAAGTCGGCAAACTGGCCTGGGGCAAGCGGCCCAAAGTTTGCGCCGCTTAACAGCTTTGGTTCACCAGAATCAGCAATGCCGTTGCCATTTTGGTCCCACACCAACTCCAGGTTAAGCAGGTCGAAATCGTCACCTGTGCGATTGCCATAGGCCAGCAGGTAGCTGCTGGGGGTATTGCCGGTATTTGTCAAGCGATGCGGCAGCACGGCAAACCCGCCTGCAGGCCGTATCACCGCGTTATCTGCGGTAAGGCTCAGGGCCTCCAGCGCTTGCACGATGACCTGCACCGTGTTGGAGCTTATTTTGGAGTTAAACCCGCTGTCGGTATCAAAGTAAGTTGCCTGTGCCGTGTTGGCGATAACGCTGCCGGCCAAAGGCGCAGCAACAACGGTTTCAGACGAGAACAAGCCCAACATCAACATCAGGGCAATCGCTGCAGCATGCCGCCAAGCGCCCCATGCCGCCAACCGGTACGCAGCCCGCATCAGCTGCGGCAACGGCGAAACAAGCAGTGTTTGCATGTGTAGTCGGTTGGGTTGATGTTGTTGCGACCTGGCTTACCCCACACGTCATGGCGGCATTTTGCAGAAGCACGCAGCGTGCTGCGCAGTAGGCAATGCACCCACAGGGAAATGGGAAGAAAAACGGTGTCCGTCTTGTCACTTCCCACTTCCCACTTTCCATTTCTTTTTTTACGGATTGATACGCACGCCGAAATTTAAAACAGCAGCCGCGCTTGGGATCAATGTGAAACCCGGGCTGCTGGTGCTGATAGTTCCGACCGAACCATTCGTTAACGCGCTGGTCGCAGTGCTCATGGTGCCAACAGGGGTAATGAAAGCGGGCACAGCCGTTTGATAGGTGGTATTGACCGGTGTCGCATCGCTGACAACGACATTCAGCGCATCAGCCGTACCCATATTGGTTACCGTCAAGCGGTAGCGAATACACACATTGGGCAGCGCACCCGAAGTTATATTAGCTGCAGAAAACACCAGAGTACCGCCGCCGTTGTTGCAGTTGACATCCAGCGCCTGTTCTTTGAGCAGCGATAGATTACCGGCAATCACGTTGGTGGTATCGGACACGCTGGCGGCTGCTGGAGCAGACGCCCCATTGATGGTGCCAGACGTGGTGATTGTGAGTTGCGTGATGTCAATCACACCCACAGCCGCACCTGATGCGGCGCTAACCTTGACCAGCAAACCGACGCTGGCACCAGGCAGCATAGGCCCTAAAGTGGTGGTTGTGAAAACTGGATCGGTAGAGTCAAGAATACCGTTCTTGTTGGCATCAATGTAGACGATGGAGCTAAAAGTGGCCTGTGAGTCGGTCTGCGCCAGTGCAAAGGCACTGCCACCGACGCCGGCATTTTCGGTCACGTTGCCGTTGTTGCTCAAGGTGTGGAGATACACCACCGAACCACCCGGGAACACCTGGCCGTTGTTATTGGGTATCAGCTTGATGTTGCGAACGGTGCCAATGATCAGCAAGTCATGAATCACATCGTAGGCATTGGTGGTAGGCGACTTCACGCGAAAGTACAAATCTTGCCCGGCTGGCATGGCGACCTGATTGGCTGGCACCGTCACATAGGCATAAACCAGCGCGTTGCCACCACCGTTAACCACGCCGGTATTGCTGATGACCGCACCGGCAGCGTTACGAAACACAACCGACCAGCCAGTTGGCAATGCGCCTGGAAAAGTACTGCCTACCGTGCTGGCCGCCAGATCGTAGGTATCAGCTACTGCGCTGGTGTTATTCACGTACAGGGTAAAGCGGGCCGTCATGCCAGGCAGGGTGGTGGTGGTGACCTGCGCGGTAGTCTCGCCTACCGTTGTGGTGCCAAAACCAGGCGTTGTAACCACCAGAGTCGCGGTGTTATTGGTCAAATCAACCGAATTCGGGGCAATCGCTTGCAAGGTATCGGTCGCTGAGGCGAATTGAGTCGGGTCGTTCTTGGAGGTTGCAGTTTTAGTCACAGAAAAAGGCCCGCCGCTGGAAAGCGAGGTGGGCAAGGTAACCTTCAACACCACGGTGTAAGTTGCGCCGCTGGCCAGCGGGCCGGTGTCGGGAATGCCATTGCCATTGGTGTCGAGCAAAGGCGTGACACCATCAGCCTGGAACAAGGCATAGCTGCTACCAGCAGGGAAAGTACTGCCTACAACGATGTCAAAGCTGTCTGTGCTGTTGCCGTTGTTCTTGATAACGTTGTTAAAAATCGCCGTGCCGCCCTGGGTCACACTGGTGACGGTAGTGCCTGTCGCAGTTACAGCACTGACTGGCGTGACGGTAAAAGCAAAAACGTTAGTATTGACTGCAGCAATGGTTGCCGCGCCGTCGTAGTAGGCGTAATTCGCGGTGTTGTTAAGCACACCCGCCAGCTGGCCAGTAGCAGTCACCTTGTCGTAAAGGTTAATCGTCACCTGGAAGCTAACCACGCCAGACTGGCCAGCAGCGACTGAGTTGATGACTGCCTTGACTTGGGGTGCAGTGTACGAATAGTCAATGCTATTGAGACCCGAGGTCTGGATGTCGAGCGTTGCATCCGTCAGAACTGTGGCGCCAGCTGCGCTCCATCGGCCCGAATTGGCAACATAGGTCATGCCGCTGGGCAGCAGGTCGATCAGCGTGACGGTGCTAGCTGCTGCATTGCCGGTGTTTGCGTATGACAAAGACACGGTGTACGTGCTGCCAGTAGCGCCCGTTGGGGCACCTGATGCGGCGCTCATGGACTTGGTCACCCGGGTTCGACAGTTAAACGCGTAAGTCATTGATCCATATAGGGGCGAGATGCAATCGCCCCACTACAAAAGGGTTAACTGGGTGTTCAGAGTCGGTTTTTTGATGCTCAGCGCAGACAAAATATCTGAGTGTTCCTGATTGATCGTAGACAGCCCGGTCACCGGTTGCGTGTCAT
>JBKJOH010000111.1:0-7913 GCA_046593295.1 Polaromonas sp.
TCGGTTTCATAGAAGTGGCGGGCATGGTTATTTTTGACTGAGAGCAGTCGGACGTAAGCAGACCACGGCAGGGTGAAGGCTTGGGTCAGTTCTGCAAGACTGAACTTTAATGGTTCAGCCGCTTCGGCAATGCTTAGGGCTAATTCCGCAGACAGCGTCTGCGCTTTCTTAACTTTGGTTGATTCAAGTACTTTTAGAGATTCCGCAGACACTGTCTGCGGAATTGGCCACATCGAGTAGAACTGGCGCATTTGATCCAAGTTGCGAGCCGAAAACCCGCGACCAAACTGCTGCGTCAGGTCAAGTGAAAGACGCTCAATTAACTGCTCACCATAGCCTGCGCGGCGCTTGCCCTTTTGCTCGGCTTCAACAATACGACGACCGATTTCCCAGTAACTGGCGGTCATCAAAGCGTTGACGTTACGGGCCGCCACTTGCCTGGCTCTACTGACCAGTTCAACGATAGCGCTGCAAACATCGCCATAACCTGCTGGCACGGCAACAGTTTTGGTGGGTACAGAAGAGGGTTTCAGGCTTGCCATATCGTTCTTTTTATAAGGAAAATTTCATCACGATAGTAACGGTTGAAATTGATCTCGCCAAGAATGTATTGGCTGTTCACAAAAACGGATGCGCGCCAGAACATGCGGCCCCTTTCACCTCCTCAAAAAACCTCAACCAGCGCGCCCTGCCCGGTTAAAAAAGCTGCTTTCACAATTGCACCGGGGTAAATCTGCTCAACCGCCGTGCGGTAGCTGCGCAACTGCTCCAGCAATTGCGGCTGGCGCTGCGGCTCATTCGCCGATTTGTAGTCAAGCACCCACCATTCACCATCTTTACCTGCATGACCCGCGACTTTGCGTTGCACCAGTCTGTCGAGCCGCAAGGTCTGGCCAGCGTGCGTCAGCTCTACCTCATTGCCCTGCCAGGCGATGACGGCTTCGTCCCAGGCCCACGCGCCTTCGCCTGCCAGAATGCACCGCGCCGCAGTCGCTGCCTCTTTGGCTTGCGCTGGGTCAAGGCGAAACTCGCGGGCCACGCGCTGGGTCTGCGCCTCTGATACATCGCCGCGCTCCAGCAGGCGGTGCATGGCTTTGCCGACTCTTGCGCTTGCGGAGTCTTCATCGACTGCAATGGGAGTAATCGCGCTTTTTTGCAAGAGCGGTGCTGCCGGTAAATCGGGCAGCTCAAATGTCGATGCCTTGCCCTTATCACCCTTATCAAGCTCGTCATCAAGTGCGCTGGCAGGCTCTGGCACCGCTACCTCGCTTGCCAGCGGGTGCAGGCGTTGCCACCAGCTATGCGGTGCCTCACGAAATGGCGCTATGGACGACACGGCCAGCGTACCCCTGGCTCTGGTCAAGGCGACATATAAGGCATTGAGCTCTTCGCGCTGGCGTGCGGCCTGCTCTGCCGCCAGTGCCTCCTGGGCACAGGCGGGCGGGCGATTTTCGCTGACTAAAAACACAAACTTTTGCGGCGCAGGCGCTTGCCCCGGCCAGTCAATCAGCACGCTCATGCTGTCCGCGTTGCGCTCTGCGGTGTCGGTGTCCAGCAGCAGCACGGCCTCGGCCTCCAGGCCCTTGGCACCGTGAATGGTCAGCAGGCGCACGGCGTTGGGGTTGACGGCTGCGGGCGCTTGCAGGCCACCGGCTTTGAGGGCGCGTACAAAGGCATAGGGCGTGGCGTAACGACCGCCATCGAGTTGCAGCGATGCGCTTAGCAAGGCGCGCAAATTAGCCAGTACGGTGCTGCGGCTAGCAGCGGGCGCGGCGGCTGCGAACTTAGCCAGTACATCGCCATGCTCGTAAATGGCTTGCAAGGCATCATGCGGTGGCAAAGTGTCAAGAAAATGCTTGTAAAGGGCTAAATTTGATGCCAAATCTGCCTGTAGCCCAATAAATACGGGCATAACCAGCTCCTGATTTTGTAGCAACCCTTGCACAATATCCCACCACGAGGATTTCGATTCACCCTTAGTCAGCGCTATCTGCATCAGCGCATCGTCACTCAAACTGAACAGCGGTGAACGTAACGCGCGGACCAGCGACAAGTCATGCTGCGGCGACACCAGCGCATCGAGCAAGGCCACAACATCCAACACCTCGCAGCAGTCGATCAGCTCGGTTTTTTCGCCGATTTGCGCGGGGATATGCAAGGCGCGTAGCTCGCCCAGAAGGGGCAACAAGCCTGCGCGTTTGCGCGAGAGAACCATCACGTTTTGAGGTTTCAATCCGCCTTTGATTTGCTGAAAGATCCACGCTGCGGCCTGCCTAGCCTCTAGTGTTCGCAGAGTTTCTTCGGGTAATTCACGCGGTGTGGTGAGGCTGTCGCGCCAGGCAAAATTTGCGGCGCTGTCGTCAGCGTCAACTACGCTCGCACGCGGAATCGGCGGCAGGCGAACAACTTGCCCCGGCTCAATTGAGGCCGTGCTGTGCTCGCGAAAGCCGTCATATCCATCCACATCGCGGGCCTGGCCCATGACGGCGTTGACAGCACCGATCACGCCCAGGCTGTTGCGCCGGGTGTGATCGCATTCCAGCAACTCGCCGCCAAGCCCGCCCAGCATAAATTCTTTGGCCGCGATAAACACTTGCGGCTCGGCGCGGCGAAAGCGGTAAATGCTTTGCTTGGGGTCACCGACGATGAAAACGCTGGGTGCATTGCCTGCGCCCGCATAGCCGCCCAGCCAGCTTGACAGTGCCTGCCATTGCAGCGGGTTGGTGTCTTGAAACTCGTCAATCAGCAGGTGCTTGATGCGCGCGTCCAGCCGCTCCTGCACCCAGCCCGACAGCACCGGGTCGGTCAGCATGACTTGCGCGGCACGCTCAACGTCGTTCATGTCGACCCAGCCGCGCTCGCGCTTCAAAGCCGTGAACTCTGTGAGTAAACATCTGGCAAGGCGCGCCATGCGTTGCTGGTGACCCCAAGCCTCGTGCTGCCCCTTAGCCGCGCTTAAACGCAGGGCGAGTTCTTGCGCCTCACGCACCACGCCAATGCCGACGATTTTTTCGCCGAACTTACGGGCTGTGCCTTTTTCGGTCAGCAATGCCAGCAAGGCAGTAGGCAAGTCGTTCACGGCGATGGCTTTTTCAAGCTCGACACCCTTGGCTGAAAATGTGGGCGCTGCGGCGCGTCCCAGATTGATGGCCGCTAGGCTCAGTAGTTCGCGGCAGGCGCTTGAGGCGAAGCTCTGGTCGGGATGCTCCAGCCCGGCGTATTCAGGGAACTGCACGCTGAAGTGGGCAACCGAGCTATCAACCACGCCCGCAGCATCGGCCAGCGCAAATTCAGTGCGCTTGTCGAGCGCGCCACTAAGGGCTTTTTCGGTTTGAAAACGGCCATGCTCAAGCACCACTGTTTCAAAGTCGGCTCGCAAAGCCGCATCAGCAACCAGCGCCGCATAAAAGCGCCGCCAGACCAGCGCCTTGGCCGGGCCATCGTCTTCCAGCAGTTCGTAGTTGACGGGCAGACCAAGGCTTTGCAGGGTTGCCATGGGGGCACTGCGCAGCAAGGCCGCAAACCAGCTGTGGAAGGTGCGGATTTGCACCGGGCGGCCAGATTCGAGCACGCGCTGATATAAATTTGATAGCTGCTCACGCCCGTTTTTATTGGGCTGCAGGCCTTTTTGACCTACAAAACCGGGCAAAACACCGCGTATTTCAAGCTCATGGCGCAGCGTCTCGTCGTCTGCATGGGCGAATTGCTCCAGCCATTCATAAAGCCGCTCGCGCATTTCGCCTGCGGCTTTTTTGGTGAAGGTGATCGCCAAAATTTCGTGTGGCTGAACCGGGTTGCCCTGGCTGTCACCTTCAAGCAGCGCGCGCAGCATTCGCGACACCAGCATCCAGGTTTTTCCAGCCCCAGCGCAGGCCTCGACCGCCACGCTGCGGCGTGGGTCGCAGGCGATGGCGTAGAAGGCCTCGGCTGAGACCGGCTGGCCGTTGTGTTTGTAACTAGCTGACATTTGCAAAGCAAATCCATAAAAACTGCGGATGCCGCGCCGGGCCGCCCCAAGCAAGGCCAGCCCCCTCGGGGGGCAGAGAGCTACACGAAGTGAGTGAACGTGGGGGCTTCATATTTGCCAAAAATCTTTCCGGCACATACCGCGTGCCGAGCAATAGTCACAGGCCTTGCCTTCACCCAGCGCTGGCATGGGCGCACCCGCAGCGATGCGAGACACATCACTCAAAATACTCTCAATCAACCCGTCACGCAGATGAACAATCTCGCTCTGGCCGTAGGTTTTGGTGGGCTCTTTTTCACCCAGGTTGATGTATGACGCGGCCAGCGTGTCGTCTGCCAACAAGGCGGCGTAAAAGGCCAGTTGCGTGTCTTCTGACCCTGCTTTGATGCGTGCTTTTGTGGTGTTGCTGGCTTCGGTTTTGTAGTCCATCACCAGTCTTGAGCCGTCTGGTGATTGGTCAATCCGGTCGAGCTTGCCGAACAGCGTGACGTTGCCATACGGCATCTCTTTCCAGACCTCGCCCTCAAGAAACTGCGCGCCGCTTGCCTCATGCCCGGCCAGCCAGTCAAGGTAGCCATCACGCACCCGTGGCCAAATGGCGGCGAAGGGTAAAAATTCGTCGTCTGTCAGGTCGAGTTCTTTGGCAGCGCTTTCGGCTGCTATGTTAATCATAGCTAGTCGCGCCTGAATTGATTGGTCTGTAGCCGTTTTTAATGCCTCGTGAAAGCTGTTGAGCAGCATGTGCAGCCAGTTTCCGAACTCGCGCTTGCCCAATTCGCTCTCAAGCTCTTCCGACTCCTGCAACTTGAGCAGCCGCAGCGCAAAAAAGCGGTAGGGACAGCGGCGCAGGTCTTCATAGGCGCTGGCCGACAGGCGAATGAGACGGGTGGACAGCGCCTCATTCGTGGACACGAGCTGTGGCATAGGGTGCGGCGTGGGCTGGGCCGCCACCTCGCGTTGAATGCGCGGGTCAGCCGCCATACCAATTGGTTTATCGGGTGATTGTTTGAGCAGCACCTCCTGCACAAAGCCGCTGGGCATCAGCGCCTCACCACCCTCGCTGGTGCGCCACAGCACGTCGATATGCGGCATGTGCAATGCGTAGTCCCACGCTTGCCGCTGGGCTCTAGCAAGCTCGGCGCGCGACGGCAAGCCAAGTACCTCACGCTGGGCGGGCGTCCACATGCCGGGCGGCTCTGGCGAGACAGCCAGGCGCACCTCATCAGCCCCCGGCAGCACCACGGCCTGCATGGGACGACCCAGCAGCTGACTAAGCGGCAAGATCACCACCTGTGCCTCGGGCGGGTGCTCGGGCGCAAAGCTGGCGGCCTCCAGCGTCTGATTCACCCAGCTGGTGAAGTCTTGCAGGCTCATGCGGATGCCAGAGGCAAATTGCACATCGCTACCCTCATCGAGGCGCAGCGCTGCAAGCACGGCACTACCGGCGGCATCCCTGGCCAGCGGCTCCCATTGGTTTGAGGTCTGCAATGCGGCGCGCAAGTCAATCAGCCAATCGGTCAGCAAGCGCGTGCGTTGCAGGCCATCGCGTAGGGCCCTGGCGTTGATGACGAGTAGCGTGTCAAGCACCTTGGCTGGCAAGGCGCGCCAAAAGCGCACGCCTGCTTTGCGCAGTTCAATCTCCAGCAGCGTCACCCTCGATGCATCAAACGCTGGCGCATTCTTCAGCCAGTCCAGCACGGCGTCGGCGGATGCGTCCCACGGCATCGCCCGCAGCAGGCTCATCAGCGTGGCGGCGGCGCGGGTGGTAGACAACTTCCAGCCGGTTTCATCACGCAGGGCAATGCCGCGCCCGGCCAGTATGGCGCTTAGGCGGCGCGTCAACACCCGGTCTTGCGCAATCAGCGCGACCGGGCAGCGGCCCTTCTGCAAATGCGCGATGACGCAGGCGGCAGCGCGATGCGCTTCGTCTTCGGCATCTTGTGCGGCGTGCAGCGACAGCGCGCCCAGCATGGGCGGGGCCGTCAGTTTGAGCGTGACAGCCTTGTGGCTGAAATGCGTTTTCAAGGCTTCAACCAGAGGCTCAGACTGAAAACCCCCAAGCACCACCAGCAAGTCAAACCGCCTCGAAAAAAGCACATCAGTCGGGTAGCTGGATGCCGCAGCCCAGGCCAGGGCAATGCGCCCTACTGCAAGCTCAAGCGCCAACAGCGGGGACTCCAGTCCCACACCTAGTTGCGCAGCCAGATGCGCGCCCCAGGCCAAGCGTTGTGCGGGTGCTTGCGCGGCAGCCAGCCTTGCCATAGCCCAGCTTGACTCAACCAAGCGCCCTGCTAGCGCAGCTTGCTGTGCGCCAAGACCCGTGCGCAGCGCAGCTTGCTGTGCGCCAAGACCCGCGCGCTCCAGCAAGGCTGCGGCAGTGAGCGCATCAAGCGCCGTATCCATCTGGATGTCTTCAGGCGCGGGCACAAAGCCGCCATCCGCCCCCGCTTCAAAAGTACCTGCCCAATTCATGGTGCTCTCAAAACGCGGCATAAACGATGCGGTTTTGCCCGTCAATGCGGTGTGCGCAGCCCAGGCACATTTAGCCTGCTGTATCAACTGTGCGTAGGGCACCAAAACCACGGTTCGGGACGGATGCGCACCATGGGTTTGAATGCTTGCTGCCAGTTGCGCCATGGCCTGCGCCCAGCACGCGTCTCCTGGATGACCAGAGAGATCGGGGCTTTGCGGGGTTTGCAGGCTTTGTGGGGTGTTGGCTATCGTGGTCATAGTATTGATAAGACTGGGGCGCAACTGCGGTGGGATTTGGTTTCTGACACAATGCCCAGAACTTTAGGGCACTTCTAGAAATTCAGATTTTCGGGATGAAGTGCAAGACGCACGGAGCGCAGCAACCGGAACGTACTTCAGGTACGTGAGGATTGCGAGCACCGCGCAACGCCGCAATTCGCCCGAAAAATGAATTTATAGAAGTGCCCTTTAGCCGTATCCTGCAACCCCTCGACCCAAGGAGCCGTCATGGCCAGCGAACTGATTAAACATACCACCGATGCCACCTTTGATGCCGACGTGCTGAAATCCACAACCCCCGTACTGGTGGATTACTGGGCCGAATGGTGCGGCCCCTGCAAAATGATTGCGCCCATCCTAGACGAAGTCGCCACCAGTTACAGCGGCAAGCTACAGATCGCCAAAATGAACGTGGATGAAAACCGCGATATTCCCGCCAAATTCGGCATTCGCGGCATCCCTACGCTGATGATCTTCAAAAACGGCGAACTGGCAGCCACCAAGGTCGGCGCCATGAGCAAGGCGCAACTGACCGCGTTTATTGACCAGCAACTGGTTTAATTCGCAAACCTGCATTTAGTTGCCTTTAGAGCTGATGGGGAAGCACTCACCTCCCCCATCAGTGGCCTTCACAAAAACCCGTATTTTTCCTGTCATAATCCAAAAAGATTCAACAGACGGCCTTTAACGATGCCTAATCCAGCGCAAGCCGCCTGAACTGAATTTTCGCTAAAGTTCCGGTTCGCAAGCCACCACGCTCGGTGTGACACGGCTTCTTTTCAAACCTCCCCCTCGTTTTCTCAATTTAACTCATGAATAAAAACATGATTGAGTTCCACCCCAGCAGGTAATCCATGCACTTAAACGAACTCAAGGCACTGCATGTGTCTGAAGTCCTCAAGCAGGCCGAAGCCCTTGAGATCGAAAACGTTGGCCGTATGCGCAAGCAGGAGCTGATGTTTGCCATCATTAAAAAACGCTCCAAAACCGGTGAAACCATAGTCGCCGACGGCGTGCTCGAAGTGTTGCCTGACGGTTTCGGCTTTTTGCGCGCGCCCGACTCCAGTTACACCGCCAGCACCGACGACATCTACATCAGCCCGAGCCAGATCCGCCGCTTCAACCTGCACACCGGCGACATGATCGAAGGCGAAGTGCGCACCCCGAAAGACGGCGAGCGCTACTTTGCACTGAA
>JBKJOH010000148.1:0-5480 GCA_046593295.1 Polaromonas sp.
ATACGCCTTGTCAAGCGTGGTGCCGCGACCAAGCTGTTGATGGGCAAGGCCGCCATTGGCGACCTTGCCCATCAACAGCCGTTCGATCCGCTGAAATGCATCGGCTTCGACGATGCGCAGCTGATCCGTCAAATCAAGCCGAAAACGCTTCAATTCGTCGTCGATGATCTGCTGCGCTCGCTTATCGCGCTCGATGCCTTCGCGCGTGAACACCTGAACGTCGATCACAGTGCCTTGTGAGCCCTGATCTACGCGCAGCGACGTGTCTTTTACGTCTGATGCTTTCTCGCCAAAGATCGCGCGCAGCAGCTTTTCTTCTGGCGTCAGCGTGGTCTCGCCCTTCGGTGTGACCTTGCCAACCAGCGTATCGCCCGGCATGACTTCAGCACCGACGTAGATGATCCCGGACTCGTCGAGCCGGTTCAGTTGCTGCTCGGACAGATTCGGGATGTCGCGCGTGATGTCTTCCGCGCCCAGCTTGGTGTCGCGTGCCATCACGACCAATTCTTCGATGTGAATCGAGGTATAGCGGTCTTCAGCCACGACGCGCTCGCTGATCAAAATCGAGTCCTCGAAGTTATAGCCGTTCCACGGCATGAAGGCGATCAGCATGTTCTGGCCGATGGCGATCTCGCCCAGGTCGGTCGAGGCGCCGTCGGCAATCACATCGCCCTTGTCCAGCTTGTCGCCGCGCTTGACGATGGGACGCTGGTGGATGTTGGTGTTCTGGTTGGAACGCTGATACTTGATGAGGTTGTAGATGTCCACACCGACTTCACCGGCCAGCGCCTCGGCGTCGTTGACCCGAATCACGACGCGGGTGGCGTCGACATAGTCAACCACGCCGCCCCGGTTGGCGGTCACCACGGTGCCCGAATCCACCGCGGCCACACGCTCGATGCCGGTGCCAACCATCGGCTTTTCCGGACGCAGCACGGGAACGGCCTGGCGCGACATGTTGGCGCCCATCAGCGCGCGGTTCGCATCATCGTGCTCCAGGAAAGGCACCAGCGAAGCCGCCACCGACACGATCTGCGCCGGCGACACGTCCATGTACTGCACGCGCTCGGCGCCGACCAAAATGGACTCGCCTTTTTCACGTGCCGACACGAGGTCGCCCGTCAGGCGGCCGTCCTGGTCCAGCGCCGCATTGGCCTGGGCAATCACATACTTGCCTTCTTCGATGGCCGACAGGTAGTCGATCTGCATCGTGACCTTGCTGTCCACCACACGGCGGTACGGCGTTTCAATGAAACCGTATTCGTTGAGGCGGGCATACAAAGCCAGCGAGTTAATCAGGCCAATGTTCGGGCCTTCAGGCGTTTCAATCGGGCAGACGCGGCCGTAATGGGTCACATGCACGTCACGCACTTCAAAACCTGCGCGCTCGCGGGTCAAACCACCGGGGCCAAGGGCCGAAACACGGCGCTTGTGGGTGATCTCGGCCAGCGGGTTGGTCTGGTCCATGAACTGCGACAGCTGCGAGGCACCGAAGAACTCTTTCAACGCAGCCGAGATCGGCTTGCTGTTGATGAGGTCATGCGGCATCAGGGGCTCTTGCTCGGCCTGGCCCAGACGCTCTTTCACGGCTTTTTGAATACGTGCCAGACCGGTACGGTACTGGTTTTCAGCCAGTTCGCCAACGCAACGCACACGGCGGTTGCCGAGGTGGTCGATGTCATCGACTTCGCCGTTGCCGTTGCGCAGATCAACCAGGATCTTGACGACAGCGAGGATGTCCTCGTTGTTCATCACCATAGAACCAGTGGACGAATCGCGGCCTACTCTGGCGTTGAACTTCATGCGGCCAACTTTGGACAGGTCGTAGGTGTCCGGGTTGTAGAACAGGCGCTGGAACAGGGCCTGCACTGCGTCTTCGGTTGGCGGCTCGCCAGGACGCATCATGCGGTAAATCTGAACGCGCGCTGCAAACTCGTCAGCCGTCTCGTCAGAGCGCAGGGTTTGCGAAATATACGAGCCTTGGTCAAGCTCGTTGGTGTACAGCACTTGCAGATCACGCACGCCAGAGGTGCGCAGTTTTTTCAGCAGCACTTCCGTCATCTCATCATTCGCCTTGGCGATGATTTCACCGGTTTCAGCGTCAACAATGTTCTTCGCGACCACCCGGCCAACCAGAAAGTCTTCAGGCACGCTGATGGTGGTGGTACCGCTGGTCTCCAGTTCGCGGGTATGGCGAACCGTGATGCGCTTGTCTTTTACAACCACCACCTTGCCGGCTTTGTCAGTGATGTCAAAACGGGCAACTTCACCGCGCATACGCTCGGCGACGAATTCCATCTGCGCACCGCTGTCCATCAGGCGGAAGTGGTCGAACACAAAGAAGTTGGCCAGGATGGATTCATGGTTCAGACCAATGGCCTTGAGCAGAATCGTGACCGGCATCTTGCGGCGGCGGTCAACACGAAAGTACAAAATGTCCTTCGGGTCAAACTCGAAGTCAAGCCATGAGCCGCGGTAAGGGATGATGCGGGCCGAAAACAGCAACTTGCCGGAGCTGTGGGTCTTGCCCTTGTCGTGTTCAAAGAACACGCCAGGTGAGCGATGCAGCTGGGACACAATGACACGCTCGGTGCCATTGATGACGAAGGAGCCCTTGTCGGTCATGAGCGGAACTTCGCCCATGTAAACCTCTTGCTCTTTAACTTCTTTAACCACCTTGGACTGCGATGTCGATGACTCACGGTCATAAATGATCAACTGAACTTTGGCGCGCACGGCTGACGCGAATGTCAGGCCACGGGTCTGGCATTCACGCACATCAAATCCGGGCTTGGCTAGGTTGTATTCGAGAAACTTCATCTCGACAAAACCGTTGTGTGAGACGATGGGGAAGGCGCTTTCAAACGCCGCCTGAAGACCTTCTACGGTGCGCTTTTGCGATGCGCGATCAGCTTGCAAAAATGCGATGTATGCGTCTTTCTGCATCTGAAGTAAATAAGGAACAGTCAATACACTTTCGCGATTACCGAAGCTTTTGCGGATGCGTTTGCGTTCGGTGTAGCTATAGCTTGAAGTTAGGGCCATGAGTTCTCCGCGTTTATAGGATCAGGTGATTGCTCTGGGACTCTTCAATATCTACATACACAACGTATGTAGACACTCTTGGTGGTTGGCCACTACCAACCATGGCGGACAGCGACGCATTGCACGTCACCCGAACCAAGGCGTTTTCTGCAGTCTGGGGCAGAAAACACAGGAAAGCAGACGATTTAACCTGCTTTCCTGTGCATTCCTTGAAGCACAAAAGGCTGGAAGCCCGTTTTTGGACTTCCAGCCTTCGCAAACACAAGCAATTACTTGAGTTCGACTTTCGCGCCAGCGTCTTCGAGCTTTTTCTTGGCAGCTTCAGCATCAGCCTTGGAGATGCCTTCCTTGACGTTCTTCGGAGCGCCATCCACCAGGTCTTTGGCTTCTTTCAAACCAAGGCCAGTGATTTCGCGAACGGCTTTAATAACCTGTACCTTGGCTGCGCCAGCTTCGAGCAGCACAACGTTGAATTCGGTCTGCTCTTCAGCAACTGCTGTAGCAGCGCCACCGCCAGCAGCAGGAGCCGACATGGCAGCTGCGCTTACGCCAAATTTATCTTCGATGGCTTTCACCAATTCGTTGAGTTCCATGATCGTCATGCTGTCCAGCGAGGTCAGAAATGCGTCTTTATCGAATGCCATTTTTTGATTCCTAAAAATTTATCTTATTAACAGTTGGGGCGCAAAAAGATGCGCCGCGAGGTCTATCTTTTATGCTGCTACCGCTTCTGTTGCGTCTTCGGTAGGAGCTGAATCGCCTCCACCTTTTTTCGCTGCCAGCGCGCCCAGCACAACGGCCATACGCGAGATTGACGACATCAGCAAGCCACACAACTGCGCCAGCAAAACTTCTTTCGAAGGAATGTTAGCCAATTGCTTAACGCCGTTCACGTCCAGGGTTTTTCCGGCAAATACACCACCACGAATCACCAATTTGTCATTAGTTTTCGCGAAGTCAGCAACCACTTTCGCGGCTGCTACTGCATCAATGGAAAAGCCATAGATCAGCGGCCCAGTCATCTGGTCGGACACAACGTCGAATGCACTACCAGCTACAGCACGGCGAGCCAAAGTGTTTTTCAGAACACTCAGGGTCACGCCATTGCCCCTGGCTAAGCTGCGCAGACGGGTCATGTCAGCGACCGTGATGCCACGGTATTCCGCCATCACGAGCGTTTGAGCTTTAGCTGCGAGGCCGGTCACTTCATCAATGACGGCTTGTTTCTCACTGCGATTGAGACTCAAGGTCTACTCCTTAAAAATGTGCTTTCCGGTTTTCTGGTCACTTATCACAACCAGATCGCCATCAAACACGCTCATGTTCAGCGACCAACTGTTTTTTAGATTTTTTTCAAACCCATTCAAGCAGCGGGTGCGCCATCTGCGTTGGCCGGCTCCCGAAGAAGCCAATTAAGGGTTTTTGGGGTCAGAGTCCAAATTCATCGTGCCCTTGGCACACCCTTCGGGTACGATGCTTTGCATCGTCATGAAATTGGCGTCTGACCCCAATAACCCACCAACGGTCTTGGATGGCCTGACGGAGCGCTAACCCCGACAGCCCACCACTCTGAGAAACCCCTGCGGATTACTCAAATTTTCCAATCAACCAGCGATGGTTTGCGTGTCGACGCGAACGCCCACACCCATCGTCGAAGACACTGCCACCTTACGCAGGTACACGCCCTTGCTTGACGCAGGCTTGGCTTTAACCAGCGCATCGATCAATGCAGCCAGGTTGCCCTGCAACTTGTCCGAGTCAAACGAACGGCGGCCAATCGTGCCGTGAATAATACCGGCTTTGTCAACGCGAAACTGCACCTGACCAGCTTTTGCATTTTTCACGGCGGTTGCCACGTCAGGGGTTACGGTGCCAACCTTGGGGTTAGGCATCAAACCACGTGGGCCAAGGATCTGGCCGAGGGTACCCACAACGCGCATGGCATCAGGCGATGCAATCACCACGTCGAAGTCCATCTTTCCGGCCTTGATGTCAGCAGCCAAGTCGTCCATGCCAACGATGTCTGCACCAGCGGCTTTGGCTTCTTCAGCCTTGGCACCCTGGGCGAACACGGCCACGCGCTTGGTTTTACCGGTGCCGTTAGGCATCACAACCGCGCCGCGAACGACCTGGTCGGATTTCTTGGCATCAATGCCGAGCTGCACAGCCACGTCGATGGACTCATCGAACTTGGCAACAGCGAATTCCTTGACCAGACCCAGGGCATCAGCAACCGCGTACAGCTTGTTGCTGTCGATTTTGTCGCCAACGGTTTTTTGGCGCTTGGTCAGCTGGCTCATACAACACCCTCCACCGTCACACCCATGGAACGGGCGGAACCGGCAATAGTACGGACTGCCGCATCCAGGTCAGCAGCAGTCAAATCTTTCATCTTGGCTTTGGCAATTTCTTCCAGCTGAACGCGGGTGATTTTG
>JBKJOH010000226.1:0-6226 GCA_046593295.1 Polaromonas sp.
GGTGCGCATCAGCGTGGCGGTCTCGGGGAACAGTTTGACAAAGTAAAAGCGCGCGGTCTGCAGCTTGGCGATGTAAAACTTGTCTGTGTTGCCAGCCGCAATTTCCCGCAGCGCCACTTGCGCCATGCGCGCCCAGAAGAAGCCAAACACCAGGTGGCCCGCGACGCGCAGGTAGTCCACAGCGGCAGCGCCGACCTCGTCAGCGTTTTGAAAGCCCTTGAAACCGAGCTCGGTGGTGAACTTGGTCATCTGGTCGGCCAGGATAGCCAGCGGGTTGATGAACTCGGCCATCTTTTCGTTGACACCCTCTTCCGCCACCAGCGCCCCAATCAGCTTGCCGAACTTTTTGAGCGTGGCGCCGTTGTTGCTGAGGATCTTCCGGCCGAGCAGGTCCAGCGACTGGATGGTGTTGGTGCCTTCGTAAATCATGTTGATGCGGTTGTCGCGCACAAACTGCTCCATGCCCCATTCCTTGATGAAACCATGGCCGCCGAACACCTGCATGCAGGCATTGGTGGCAATGTGGCCGTTGTCGGTCAGGAAGGCTTTGACGATGGGCGTGAGCAGCGCGACGATTTCAGCCGAGTCCTTGCGGACTTTTTCGTCGGGATGATGCAGCTCTTTGTCGAGCAGCAGGGTGCAGTAAATCGCCAGTGCGCGGCCACCTTCGGCATAGGCCTTGGCCGTCAGCAGCATCTTGCGTACATCGGGATGAACGATGATGGGATCAGCCGCTTTGTCTTTGGCTTTGACACCGGAAAGGGAACGCATCTGGATGCGGTCTTTAGCGTAGGCCAATGCGTTCTGAAAGGCCACTTCAGTCAAGCCCAGCGACTGGTTACCGACACCCAGGCGGGCGGCATTCATCATCACGAACATCGCGGCCAGGCCCTTGTTGGGTGCGCTCACCAGGGTGCCGACTGCGTCTTCAAGCACCATCTGGCAGGTTGAATTGCCGTGAATGCCCATCTTGTGCTCTAGGCCGCCACAGTAAATGCTGTTACGCGTGCCAATCGAGCCATCGGCGTTGATGTTGAACTTGGGCACCGCAAACAGGCTGATGCCTTTGCTGCCTTGTGGCGCATCGGGCAGACGCGCCAGCACCAGATGCACGATGTTGCTGGTCATGTCGTGCTCACCAGCGCTGATGAAGATTTTGTTGCCGCTTAATTTGTAGCTGCCGTCCGCTTGCCCCTCATTGACAGGAATAGCTTTGCATCGCAACATGCCAAGGTCGGTACCGCAATGCGGCTCGGTCAGGCACATGGTGCCGGTCCATTCGCCACTGGTGAGTTTGGGCAGGTAGAGCTTTTTTTGGCTTGCTGTACCGTGCGCGTGCAGGGCTTCGTAAGCACCATGCGACAGGGCGGGGTACATGGTCCAGGCCTGATTTGCCGAGTTAAGCATTTCATACAGACACTGGTTAAGCACGAAAGGCAGGCCCTGGCCACCGTATTCAGGGTCGCAACTCAATGCCGCCCAGCCGCCTTCGACATACTGTGCATAGGCCTCTTTAAAGCCCTTGGGCGGCGTGACTTCATGCGTTGTTTTGTCTAACTTGCAGCCCTCAGCGTCGCCGCTGATGTTCAGCGGAAATGTCACCTGCGTGGCGAACTTGCCAGCCTCTTCAAGCACCGCGTTGATGGTGTCAACATCAACATCGGCATGCTTGGGCATGGCCTTGAATTCTTCGGTGACTTTGAAAACTTCATGCATGACAAATTGCATGTCGCGCAGAGGCGGGTTGTAAATGGGCATCAGTTACTCCTTGGAAGCTGGATTGGATAAGGTGATTTTTATTGGGCGATATCGGCGCGCGATTCGGTGTTGCTGTAGCGCATCACGACGTTCGTAAAACCGATCTTGGCACGCTCTATGGAGCCGGGTGTTTTCAGGAAGCGGGCATCGTAGTGCAGCGCCAAAATAAGGCCGTGAATTTCAAACGCCATCTGGTGCTCGTCTGCATTCGGACGCAAATGGCCCGCCTCTTTGGCCTGCACCACAGCGCGGTACATGGCTGCCAGCCAGGTCTTGACCGAACCCGCCAGCGCATCACGCACCGGGCCGGGCCTGTCGTCAAACTCGACGGCACCGCTGATGTAAAGGCAACCCGAGTCAATTTCGACCGAGGTGCGGTTCATCCAGTTCTGGATCAGTGCCTGCAAACGCGGCAAACCCCGCTCTTGCTGCAATGCGGGATAGAAAACTTCTTCTTCAAACCGCGCATGGTATTGCCGGATCACCGATATCTGCAATTCTTCGCGCGAGCCGAAATGGGCAAACACGCCCGACTTGCTCATCTGCATGACCTCGGCTAGAGCCCCTATGCTTAGACCCTCCAGCCCGATTTGCGTGGCCAGACCCAGGGCGGCATCAACAATGGCGGCTTTGGTCTGCTGGCCTTTTTGCATGCCAGAGCCAGCCGCCAAGTGATTGTGGCGGTCCCGGGCGGGTCTGGCGGTTTTGAGGGAAGCATCGTTGACGGACATGGGGTGAATTGATTGAGAAACAGAATAAAACGAACGGTCGTTCTATTTTGCAGCAAATTATGCACCGGGAAGCTTGGTAGCCGAAAAAAAACTGCTTGTAGTGGGGTGAATCTAAGAAATCAAAGGGTTAACCCTTGATTGCTCTAGCTGTACCGACCATTTTTAGGGTTAAAAATGGCTGCAGCCCAATAGAAACGGACGTAACCAGCTATCGTTTAGATAGCAAAACAAAGCTGCACCCTGAACCGATTTAGTTCAGGATGGTCGCCAGGCTGGCATCGAGGTGCTCGGAAGGCAGCCGCCTGAAGCCCGAACGGGCAAAGCGTTGCAGGCGACCCACCATAAAGGCCGCGATCACGGAGGCCCTGACCTGTGCATCGACTGTCGGCGTGGCCGCCCCGCTGGCGGTTGCTGCATCACGCAGGGTTTGCTTGAGGCTGGACTCCAGCTTGTCAAAAAACTGGTTCATGCGCTCTTGCAGGCGGTCGTTCTCAAACACCAGGGCATCGCCCACCATGACGCGCGTCATGCCGGGGTTTTTTTCAGCGAACTGCAGCACCATGACGACCAGCTTGCGGGTACGCACTGAGGGATCTGGTTCGCGCTCGCCAATCTGGTTAACGAGGGTGAAGACGCTTTGCTCGATGAACTCAATCAGCCCTTCAAACATTTGCGCCTTGCTGGCGAAATGACGGTAGAGTGCGGCCTCACTTACGTCGAGCTTGGCTGCCAGCGCCGATGTGGTGATGCGTTCGGCACCTGGCTGCTCCAGCATGGTTGCCAACGCTTGCAGTATCTGCACCCGGCGCTCGCCCGGCTTGGGGCGCTTGCGTGCTGACGGCTCCAGCGCAGCAGTTGTGGCATGCGGGCTGTGTACGGCATCAGGCGCTAGTTCGGGCATATGGGTGTGGGATGAGGTGTGTTGCAATTGATTCTCGCATAGGGGGAGAGGGAGAAAAATCAATGCGAGCGGATCATGGTGCCGAAAGCCTGCTCTGTGAGGATTTCAAGCAGCATGGCGTGCGGTACGCGTCCATCAATGATGTGAACTGAATTCACGCCGCTTTTGGCGGCATCGAGCGCCCCGCTGATCTTGGGCAGCATGCCGCCGGAGATGGTGCCGTCGGCAAACAGCTCCTCGATGCGGCGCGCCGTCAGGTCGGTGAGCAAATTACCGACTTTGTCGAGCACACCGGGGGTGTTGGTCAGCAACACCAGCTTTTCAGCCTTGAGCACAATGGCCAGCTTGCCCGCCACCACGTCGGCGTTGATGTTGTAGCTTTCATTGTCTTCGCCAAAACCAATCGGGCTGATGACGGGAATAAAGGCATCGTCCTGCAGCGCCTTGACCACGCTCGGGTCAATGCTCACGATCTCGCCTACAAAGCCCACATCGTGCTCTTTGCCTGGGTCTTTGTTGTCCACCATCTTGAGCTTTTGCGCACGAATCAAGCCGCCGTCACGCCCGGTCAGGCCAACCGCCTTGCCGCCCGCCTGATTGATGAGGCCAACGATGTCCTGCTGCACCTGTCCGGCCAGCACCCACTCCACCACTTCCATGGTTTCTTCGTCGGTCACGCGCATACCTTGGATGAATTCGCCCTTTTTGCCTAGGCGGTTCAACGCGGCCTCAATCTGCGGGCCACCCCCATGGACGACGACAGGGTTCATGCCAACGAGCTTGAGCAGCACCACATCTTCGGCAAAGTCCGCCTGCAGCGCCGGGTCAGTCATGGCGTTGCCACCATATTTGATGACCATGGTTTTGCCGTGAAACTTGCGGATGTAGGGGAGCACTTGGGCCAGAATTTCGGCTTTATCGCGGGGGCCTACGTGGGAGAGGTCGGGTTCAGTCACAGTGTATTTAAAACGGTTGAAATTAAATTAACTTTGCCGATTGTGCAACAGGGCTAGTCAGCTTTTTCAGTGCGCTCATGACGACCGGCGCCAAGAATAAACGCAACAGCTATCAACGGGAGGTACGCCAAAGCGATCCAAAGTGAAACCCATTGAGGCCACGCAACACACGCCGCAGCCAAGGGCAAAAGCCACAGCATATTAATACCAATATACAAAGTCGCGACGGATTGATGGCCGTTCCAACGCATAGAAAGTTGTTGGTAAATGTGACTACGATGACCCTCATACCACCGCTGCCCACTAGCCATTCGTACCAGTAAAGTCACTGTTGCATCGGTAACGAAGGTAGCTCCGAGAATCGCCCACATACTCAGGCCCATGGGAACAGATATCCAGTGGTAGCGAATAGACATCAGTGCAAGAGACATGATCATGAATGCAAGGTAAAGACTGCCAACATCCCCCATAAATATTTTTGCTGGCGGCCAGTTCAACAAAAGAAACCCCAGCACCGCCGCTGCGATACAAATCATCCACAGCCACATGGGATGCGTCATAACACCAGGATTGAGCCAAGCCAAAAGCCCCGACCCAGACAGCAACATAAAAACAGCTTGCGAGCCCGCTAAGCCGTCAATGCCATCCATAAAATTAAACAAATTAATCCACCAAAGAATTACCACCAGCAAAAAAGCGTAAAGAAAGATTCGACTAATCTCGGCTCCCATGAATCGCTCAATTTCAGGCAACCCACCCATTGAAAACAATATCGCCGCGCTAACGACGAGCTGTACACCCAACCGATGGGAAGCGCGCATCGGCCTGAGATCGTCAATAAAACCAACGGCGGCCAAAACACAGGAAATGGCTATTACAGTTGCACCCAATATCCAATTCCAATGCGAGTACCAGACTAAACACAACCCAGTCAAAACCCCTGCAAGCACCACGCCTAAACCGCCACCGCTGGGTATGGGTCGCACATGCGATGAACGGTGATTGGGATTGTCAATAAGATGCCATTTCTGCGCGTTGCGAATAACCAATAAACCGCACACCACTACAATCAAACAGGCAGCTAGTGGTAGAAAGAAAGTGATAGCCATTAGGTGCGCATCAGAAACAACAAACCGAGCATCGAGCCCGCTCTAAAATTAATATAGTTTGTCAAGGTGATTTCTTGATAGCAAAATCTTCTTTGGGCTGGCCCTGGGCAACCAATGCAGCCAGCCAGCGCGGCATTTTTCCACGTCCGCTCCAAGTTTCAGCGTTGGGTCCGATGAACTTAGCTGCAACAGGCCCAGTCGGGCGCGATGCGGTGCTGGCTGCGCCTTTAGAAGAAACGCCAACCCGAGCACGAACTTTACCTTTGGTGCGACTTTTCCTGCTGGATGTCAAATCTTTGGCGGTGATACCAAATACTTGCATCTTGATCACAATTTCTGCGACAGTTTTATCAAAATCTCGCATTTTGATGTCAGCCGCTTGCTTTTGTAATTTATCAATTTGGCTTTGAATGTCTATCAAGTTGGTCATGACTTAATCCTATTGAGTTGAGTTGAGTTGAGTTGAATTATATTTGCATAATATTCAATTAAAGAATATCTGTTTGAGAAATCTGTAAACATTTTCGCGTCAATTTTTTAATTTTAATTAAACCGCTGAGCACGCCATTTTTTAAAAACTCTAAACAGGTGATGCGTGAATTTTCTACTTTTACGTTCAACTAGTTCTGCTTGAGCTTACATGCCCTGCTGTAGCGTAAAGGGCGGAGACCACCCCAACAGATGGCGCGTCTTGGATATATCGACTTGCAAAGAGCCGCACAGGCCCTGAGCAACATCCCGCTTACCAACCATGGAAACGGCCAGCTTGAC
>JBKJOH010000221.1:0-13540 GCA_046593295.1 Polaromonas sp.
AGATCGACGAAGTGCCAGTACAGGCCCATGATTTCTATCATTTCGTAGTTGCCCTTGCGGCCGGTCAGGAAGCCCGGCCGTTCGTGATCGAGATCGCCCCGCCAAACCTTGACCGCCATGATGAGCAGGAAAATAACGCCAACGGACACGTGAAAACCATGGAACCCGGTGATCATGAAAAAGCTGGAGCCGAACTGCGCCGCGCCCATCGGGTTGCCCCAGGGCCGCACCCCTTCCATGATCAGCTTGGTCCACTCAAAGGCCTGCATGCCGACGAAGCTGGCACCAAAAAGCGCAGTCACGGCCAACAAGATGGCGCACATTTTTTTATTTTTTTCATAACCAAATTTGACGGCCATGGCCATCGTCCCGCTGCTGCTGATCAGGATGAAGGTCATGATGGCGATCAGCAGCAGCGGGACCTGCTGTCCCGCGACCGTCAACGAGAAGACCTCGCTGACGTTGGGCCAGGGCACCGTGGTGGACATGCGAACCGTCATGTAACTGGTCAGAAACGTCGCGAAGACAAAGGTGTCGCTGAGCAGGAAGATCCACATCATGGCCTTGCCCCAGGGCACGTTCTTGAACGCCCGCTGGTCCGAGGACCAGTCGGCAACGATGCCCTGCAACCCTTCAGCCGGGACCGCTGCTCCAGAGTTCGTCATTGCATCGTGTGCCATATGCGGTCCCATCATGTAAACGAAAGCAGGCCAAACAGAACCAGCCAAATCGCCAATAGAAAGTGCCAGTAGACCGTACACAACTCCACGCTCAAGCGCACGTCATCAGGTGCCGCGCCACCTTGAACTCTGGCACTGGTCTTGGCCCAGACCCACAGGCCTCCCAACAGGTGCGCGCCGTGCAGCGCTGTGAGCAGGTAAAAAAAAGCGTTGGCGGGGTTGGTTGCCAAAAAATAGCCCGCGGCATGCAGTTGCTGCCATGCCCAAAGCTGACCGGCCAAAAAGACCAGCGTGAAAACGCCGCCCGCCAGCAGGTCGCGCCGCACGCCGCCTGTGTGCTGCGACTTTGCCGCATTGCTGGCCCGTTGAAAACAGACACTGGCGAGGATCAGCGTCGCCGTGTTGAACCACAGCACCAAAGGCGGAGCCAGGTGTTGCCAGTCTGCCCCCTCCCTGCGCATCAGATAAGCACTGATGGATAGCGCAAACAGCGAAGTGGCGACCGCCAGAAACACACAGAGTCCGATCTTGACGGAGGGCAGGGAAAAGCCATCGCCATTTTGGATGCCGGCCGATGCGCCTTGTTCGACCCAGGGGCTGACGTTGAGGGTTTGGCGCACCAGCCACCAGACCACGGTCGCCATGATGACCGACAAACAAACCAAGGTGAAGGTCATGGCTGAGCCTTTGCGTTACCAACGGTGGCCACGCTGGGGGGCACGTTTTGCGGAATGAAGTCTTTATCGGTCCCCGGCACGCTGTAATCGTAGGCCCAGCGATAGACCACCGGCAATTCAGCGCCAAAGTTGCCGTGGGTTGGTGGGGTATGCGCGGTCTGCCATTCCAGCGTGGTGGCATCCCAGGGGTTGTCACCCGAGGGTTTGCCTTTGAAATAGCTCCAGACCAGGTTGTAGAAGAAGATGAATTGTGCGGCACCTACGATCAAGGCTGCGACCGTGATGGCCGCATTCAGGGACTGCGCCGACTCCGGAATAAAGTAGGTTCTCCCCATTGCGAAGTACCGGCGCGGCACACCCAGAAAACCCAGGTAGTGCATAGGCAGATAGATCGCATAGGAGCCCAGAAAGGTGAACCAGAAATGGAATTTACCCAGGGTCTCGCTCATCATGCGCCCGGTTACTTTGGGGTACCAGTGGTAGATCGCACCCATGACAACCAACACGGGCGCGATCGCCATCACCATATGGAAATGCGCAACGACAAACATGGTGTCTGATAGCGCCAGATCGATCGCCACATTGCCCAGGAAGATGCCGGTCAAGCCACCATGAATGAAGGTAAAGACGAAGCCAATCGCAAACAGCATCGGAACATTGAAGCGAATATTGCCGCGCCACAAGGTCAAGACCCAGTTGTAGACCTTGAGGGCAGTGGGAATGGCGATGATGAGCGTGGTGGTGGCGAAAAAGAAACCGAAGTAAGGATTCATGCCGCTGACATACATGTGGTGCGCCCAGACCACGAAACTTAAGCCGCCGATGGCGACAATCGCCCACACCATCATCCGATAGCCGAAGATGTTTTTTCTGGCGTTGACGCTGATCAGGTCGGAGACGATACCAAAGGCGGGCAGTGCCACAATATAGACCTCGGGGTGGCCGAAAAACCAGAACAGGTGTTGAAACAAGACCGGGCTGCCGCCGCCGTAATTAAGCTGCTTGCCCATGGAGACCAGGGCCGGCATGAAAAAACTCGTGCCCAGCGTTAGGTCCAGCAGCATCATGATGGCGCTGACGAACAGGGCGGGAAAAGCCAGCAGCGCCAGGATGGTGGCCATGAAAATGCCCCATACCGTCAAGGGCAAGCGCATCAACGTCATGCCGCGGGTTCTAGCTTGCAATATCGTCACGACATAGTTCAAGCCGCCCATGGTGAAACCAATGATAAAGAAGGCCAGCGAGACCAGCATCAGGATAATGCCCCAGGTCGCACCCGGCGTGCCCGGCAGGATGGCCTGCGGCGGGTACAAGGTCCAACCGGCACCAGTAGGGCCGCCGGGGACAAAGAAACTCGCCACCAACAGCAACACGGCAGTCAAATAAATCCAGTAACTCAACATATTGATATAGGGAAACACCATGTCCCTGGCACCGACCATCAACGGGATCAGGTAGTTGCCAAAGCCACCCAGGAACAAGGCGGTGAGCAAATACACCACCATGATCATGCCGTGCATGGTGACCACCTGTAGGTAGACGCTGGGATCGATGAAGTTAAAGGTGTTGGGAAAGCCCAATTGCAGCCGAATCAACCACGACATCACCAAGGCCACCAGCCCAATCGCAATGGCGGTAATCGCATATTGAACGCCGATGACCTTGGCATCCTGGCTCCAGATATATTTTCCGATGAAAGTTTTTGGATGGTAAAGCTCCATCTCGGCGACCTCGGCCGGCGGGGCGTAAGCCGATGCGTCATGTCCAGCGTGAACGTAAGCCATCAAGATCTCCAATTTTCTGAATCGTCGTCTGCTCTAACTGACTCTGCAAGCTGCAACGGCCACGGTGCAGCCATTGCATGTTCATTTCAAGCTGGCGATGTAGGCAATCAAGTCATTGCTGACCTGTTCATCGCCTAGTGTTGCCGCCATCAATCCCATTTGGCCGCCGTATTGGTCGTCGGCATGGGCGCCACGGATACGCTGCCTAAAATTCTTCATTTGGGTGCGCACATACCAATCGTTCAGGCCCGCGAGCCGGGGCGCATTCATGGCCTGAATGCCCTGGCCGTTGGCACCGTGGCAGATGCCGCAGTTGGTCGCATAGCGTTGTTGCGCATTGCCCGTGCCGGTCGGCACGGCGGCAACGGCGGCAACGGTCGGCAGTGTCTTGATGTAGGCCACGACATTGGCGACGGCAGCCTCATCGGCGAGCGTCGTCGCCATCGGTGCCATCATTTTTCCAAACACATCGTCCTCGTGCGCACCCCGAATGCCTTGCTTGAAATATTTCAGTTGCCGCTTCAGGTACCAGTCGCTTTGCCCGGCGAGTCTAGGCGCATGCAGCAAGGCATTGCCCTCTCCCTGCACGCCATGGCAGGAAGCGCACATGGCATAGAGCGGCTTGCCGATCATCGCATTGCCGACTACCTGAGCCGAGGATTGTGCATACGTCGGATGCCCGCTGAGCCACTTCTGATACGCGCCCTCTTCCTCCACCACAACTTTGCCGCGCATGGCGAAATGGGCTGTGCCACACAACTCCTGGCACAAGACATCGAAGGTACCGGTGCGGGTCGGGGTAAACCAGATGTAGGGCACCATGCCCGGCACCATATCCATCTTGACCCGAAATTGCGCCACAGCGAAGTCGTGCAGCACGTCCTTGGAGCGCAGCAACACCTTGACCGGCTTGCCGATGGGGAGGTGCACTTCCTGGCTAGCCACCAAGACATCGTCCTGCCCGTTGGGATCTTCTGGATTCATGCCAAACGGGTTTTCATCGCTGATGAAGCGTGCGTTAACGGTGCCCAGCACCCCGTCCTTGCCGGGGAAGCGATAGCTCCAGTGCCACTGCTGAGCGACCACCTCCATGACCGAGGCGTTCTCCGGAACATTGACGAATTTGGCCCAGACCACCAGACCCGGCGCCAACATGGAAACGATGCCCAGTGTGGTCAGCCCGACCAGCCACCATTCCAGCTTCTTGTTTTCGGGTTCGTAATGGGCGCGCGCACTGGCGAGGTGCCGGAAGCGGTAGACCGCATAGGCCATGAACAAATTGACAGCGATGAAGACAAAGCCGGTGACCCAGAAGGTGATGCTGATCGTGTCATCGATCGAGGTCCAGTTGGAGGCGATGGGTGTAAACCACCACGGGCTCAGAAAGTGAAACGTCACCGTTCCCACAATCAGCAGAACCAACACAATTGCGACAGTCATATCCGTTCGACTCCTCAGAGTGCATCTAAGTGACGCGACAACTATTTAGCCCAACCCAACAACCCAGCATCTTGGATGCTACAGTCATGTTTGTAACCAAATACACAGGGTAAACCCCCGTACAGATGGGAGAAAATTGGCTATTATCTTGGAAACCACACGCAAGGAGACCCAACATGAAATCCTTAGATCAGATGCATAGAGACTTTGGTGCGTTCTACCCAACTGGACATATGGTCGTTGCGTTTCAAGACGAAGCGGACGCGATCAAGGTACTGAACGAACTGAAGAGCCAGGGTCAGGCGTTTGCCGACACGACCATGGTTTCATCAGAATTGATGATTGATTTCGCCCAGAAGAATTTGACGGAAGTCGGTTTCATCGCGGAACTGGGCACCAGCGTCTCGACGGTCCAGAGCTTCCTGGACGCGGCCAGGCAGGGGGCGACTTTCTTGATTGTCGCAACACCTAGCAATGAGGCGGCCGAGCGCGTCTCGGTTGCCATACACCACGTCTCGTTCATGCTGGCGGAGCGCTACCATATCTTGGCCATCGAGACCGTGAGTTGATCCTGCGCGCATGGACCTGTGCCCGCGGCAAATTTTTGCCGATTCAAGGCTAGGGTAGGGTTTGATTGAATTACTTTTTAAGATTAAAGTAATTCAATTTTTGGAGGCACCCCATGCAAAGCACCATAACCGAGTGCGGGCAGACTGTGGTTCCAGCGCAGATTCGTAAACTTTTTCACCTCAGCCCGACCGACCGCCTGGAGTGGCTGGTCGAGAAGGGTGGTATTCGTGTCATACCGGTGCGAAGCGACCCCATTGCGGCGTTTCGTGGCCGCGGTGCTGGTGGTGCCACGAGCCGCTTGCTTGCTGATCGCCGAAAAGACACCATCCGCGAGGCATGAAAAAGTTTTTTCTGGATACGTCAGCACTGCTTTGCCTGCGTGACGATCAGCCGGGTGCTGACCGCGTAGCCGAATTACTGACGTTGGCTCAGGCTGGCCAAACGCAGTGTCTGGGCTGCTTCATCACCTTGATGGAGGTGCTGTACCGGGTGTGGCGTGACGAGTCAAAGGCCGATGGCCAGTTAGCCTACGAGCAGTGCCTTGCGCTGCCCATTACTTGGGTACACGAAACGCCGGAGCTTTTGGTGGCTGCTGCCGAGGTCAAAGCGCACTACCCGTTGTCGCTAGCCGATGCGTGGATAGCGGCCGCCGCGCAGCTTTTTGGCGCGATGTTGGTTCACAAAGACCCTGAGTTTTTTGCGCTGTCTATTGCGCAGGAACTGCTGCCGCTTAAAGCTGTGAAAGGCGTGAAACCTGTCAAAAGCCTCAAGCCCTTACCCCGCCAGAGCCGCCTTCACCGCGCTTGAAACTTGGCTCATATCGGTCTTGCCGGCCAGTTTGGCCTTAACCGCGCCCATGACCTTGCCCATGTCCCCTGGGCCTGCAGCGCGACCGAGTTCTGTACCCAGCTCGGCAACAATGGCTTTGACAGCCGCCGTGACTTCTTCTGCACTCAGGCGTGCAGGCAGATAGGCCTGTAGCACGACCAGCTCTGCCGCTTCCTTGTCGGCCAGGTCTTTGCGCTCGGCCTTCTGGAAGGCTTCGATGGAGTCCTTGCGCTGCTTCATTAACTTGTCGACTATCGCGACCACCGCTGGGTCGTCAAGCACCACGCGCTCGTCCACTTCCTTTTGCTTGATGGCAGACAGCAGCAGGCGTATGGTGCCCAGGCGCTCGCTGTCCCTAGCGCGCATGGCGGTTTTCATGTCTTCGGTGATCTGGTCTTTGAGTGCTGACATGGTGGTCTCCATTAAAAATTCGGGGTCAAAAATACAAAAGCCCGCAGAGATAGCTCATGCGGGCTTTGGCTTGCCGTGAGGCTAACACCTCAGATAAGCTTTTTAGTACAGCTTCTTCGGCAATTGCATGGAGCGGATACGCTTGTAGTTGCGCTTGACGGCAGCAGCCTTCTTACGCTTGCGCTCGGCGGTTGGCTTTTCGTAAAACTCGCGCGCGCGCAGGTCGGTCAGCAGGCCGAGTTTTTCAATGGTGCGCTTGAAACGGCGCAGAGCCACGTCGAAGGGCTCGTTATCTTTTACACGAATGGTCGTCATTGAGGGGTTGATCCAAAATTTTGCGCCCTTAGTGACTTGATCAGAATCAGGCCGGACGCGGGTTTGCTAGCAAAGCCTTAAATTATAAGACATTTTCCGAAGCTGGAATCAAGGCATTTCCACAGGCGAAGGCGGAAGCCCAGGCCCACTGGAAGTTGTACCCGCCCAGCCAGCCGGTTACATCCACCACTTCCCCAACGAAATACAGCCCCGGCTGCTTTGATTCCATGGTTTGCGACGATAAATCGCGGGTATCCACCCCGCCCACTGTGACTTCGGCTTTTTTGTAGCCTTCGCTGCCGTTGGGTGTGAGTTGCCAGTCGGCTAGATGCTCGGCCAGGCCTAGCAGGGCTTTGTCTGTCGCATCAGCAATGGGGCGCTGCAAGGCAGGCTCGGAGCTTGTCCATGCGTCGGCTAGGCGGCTGGGCACCAGGGCGGCCAGTTCGTTGGTAATCAGCTTTTTCGATGTGGCCTTGGCGCGCAACAATTTTTCGGGCAGATCCATGCCAGGCGCAAGGTTGACATGAATCGGCTGGCCTTCGCGCCAGAAGCTCGATATTTGCAGCACCGCCGGCCCGCTCAGGCCCCGGTGGGTAAACAGCAGGTCTTCTGAAAACGTCACCGTCTTTTTGCGTTGCTTAGGGCTAGCATCTTTGGGGCTGGTATCAATCAGCACCGGCAGCGCCAGCCCGGCCAGCCCGGCAAACGGTGCCCAGTCTGCGCCGTCAAACGTCAGCGGCACCAGCGCCGCGCGTGGCTCAATCAGCCTTAGCCCGAACTGCTGCGCGATGCGGTAACCGAAATCAGTCGCGCCTATTTTCGGGATGGACAAACCGCCGGTTGCGATCACGATTTGAGGCGTTTCGATTAAACCCTTGTCACTACTAATTTGATAGCTGATCACGCCCGTATTTATTGGGCTCTGGCTATTTTCAGGGGTGTTTTGAGCACTGTTTTTGGGATTTTTGATGCCGTGAAGGCTTTTTATACCGTCAATACGACACGGCTGCCAGCGCGTCACGCCGCCCGCATCGCACTCGGCCAGCAGCAGGTTGATAACGTCTTCTGCCGAGCGGTCGCAAAACAGCTGGCCCTTGTGCTTTTCATGGAAGGGTATGCCGTGCTTTTGTAGCAGGGTGGTGAAGTCCTGCGGCGTGTAGCGCGACAGGGCCGAGCGGCAAAAGTGCGGGTTATTGCTTAAAAACTGCGCCGGGATGGTGTCACGATTGGTGAAATTGCAGCGGCCACCACCCGAGATGCGGATTTTCTCAGCCACTTTTTCGCTGTGGTCAATCAGCAGCACCTTCAGCCCGCGCTGACCTGCGATGCCTGCACAAAAAAGGCCCGCAGCGCCTGCGCCTATGACTACAACGTCGAATTGATGGATCAATGAAGCCTCTAAGCCAATAGCCCTCCTCAGGCGGCGCGAACCACTTCAGGGTGCGTAGCTGCCAGAGCCACACCTTTAATCACGTCACCCACAACAATGACCGATGGGCTGGACAAGCCTGCGCCAGAAATGGCCTCTGCCAGAGTACCCAATGTGGTGGTGATGTGGCGCTGCGTTGCCAGCGTTGCGTTCTGGATCACGGCCACGGGTGTGCTGGCGGGCAAGCCGCATAGCAGCTCGTTCTGGATGCGTTTTGAGCCGCTGACACCCATGTAAATCACCAGCGTGAGTTTGGCCTTGTGCGCGGTTGCTGCCAGTAGTTGCCAGTCGGTGCCAGCAGCACCCGGTTTGGCATGGCCAGTAACAAACACCACGCCATGCGCATGTTGACGATGCGTGAGCGGCACGCCTAGCGACGTGACGGCTGCCAGGCCTGCGGTGATGCCGTTGACGACATTTACCTGAACGCCTGCCGCTTTTAAATGCTCGACTTCTTCGCCGCCACGGCCAAACACAAAAGGGTCTCCGCCTTTGAGACGCACCACGTTTTCACCTTCTTTGGAGGCCATCAGCATGAGCTTTTCAATGAAAGCTTGCGGCGTTGATTTGCAGCCGCCGCGCTTGCCAACGTGGACGATGCGTGCGGCCGGATTTGCAAAGGCCACGATGTCGTCGCTGACCAGGTCGTCGACGAACAGCACCGTGGCGTGCTGGATAGCCTTGAGGGCTTTGAGAGTGAGCAGTTCGGGGTCACCGGGACCCGCACCCACCAGAGTTACTTTTCCGTTGTTCATAGTTGTTTGGCTACTCGCAAGATATGTTCCACCTGCTGCGCAATCGAGGCCGGCAGCGGGCTTTTTCCCGCCAGCACCGATTGAATGTAGGCCGCCGTGCTGGCCGCATCGATCTCCTTGGGTAGATCGGGCACCGAGGGCAGCGTTCCCTTCACGCCTTCCTGTAGCAGTGTGCGTCGGCCGACAATGAAGGCCTCCATCTGCGGCATGCGGCGCGCGTCGGCCACCACCTCGCCCTCGGTGCCGCGCAGCAGCAGCGCATTGGCCTGGATCAGCTCAAAGACTTGCCCCATGGAAATCGCGTATTCCGCATGGGTGTAGCTGCAGACCACCAGCGCCTTGCCCAGACAGGGGTTCATGATTTTAACCAGGCTGTGCGCCGGGTTGCGCAGGCCGACGGCGCGCCGCACGTCCAGCAAGCGCTTGAGACCGGGGCACAGCAGCTCGGTGGCGGCAAATGCCACCTCGCCGTTTGCTATTGTTCTGATAGCTGTCAGCGCGTGTATATCAAGGACTGAGAGCACATCGGATGTAAAAATCCGGCTCGATTCGGTGGCCGTGCCATGCACCAGCACCGGCAGCTTGCGCGCGCCGTTGTAGCTGGGCAGTACCACGACGGGCTGGTCACTGGCGGGAAAACGCTGCATGCGCTGGTAAGTGGCGTCCAGAAAACCCGCCATCTCTTCCGACGTTTCACCCTTGATACGCATGGCCAGGCAAAACCCGCCTATCTCCAGGTCGGTCACGGTGCCGTCCAGCACCTGGCCGAACAGGTCGCAGGCCTGCTCGCGCGTGATCGGCCTGGCACCATCCTTGCCGCGGCCTATGACCTTGATGTAGTGAGCGATGGACATGCGTAATTGGTCTTGTGGGTTTTCTCGGTTTTGGATTGTCGGTCAAAGTAGATAGCTTGCAGTTATGAGCTTATCCGGGGGGCAAAGGGTGGCGGGCCTGGCTGGCGCTCCGGATGATGCGTTTGATCTCGGGCACGCAGGAGCCGCAGTTGGTGCCGCACTTGAGTTTGTCCTGCAACGCCAGCAGGCGCTCTTCGTCGCTGGCCAGGTAGCCCGCGCCGCCAGGTGCATCGGCGATGTCCTGCAGGCAGGCGCCAATCTCGGTATCGGTCACGCTCAGGCAGCTACACACCGGCTTGCCGCGCGAGGGTAGTGCTCCCGGTGGTTTTGCGCCGGGCAGCAGCAGCAGCCGACCGTAGGCTTGCGCTGGCAAGTCGTCCTGCAGCAAGGTCTTGATCCAGGCCTGGGCGCTGACATCACCGGCAAGCACAAAACCATCGAGTCGGGCTTGTGCGCCGTCGCGAACCAGGTGTGCCGTGCGGTGCTGGCCTTTCTTTTTGTCGGCGTAACGCAGCACGTCCGCACCGCCCAGGCCGAGGATGGTTTCGATTTTCTCCAGCGTACCTTCTGGAGGGGCTTCAAAACCTGCGGCGCGAAACAGTACGCCGGTACGCTGGCGTTTCGCTTCGCTCAGCGGTACTTCGTTGGAAAACGGCACACAGCTGCAGAAGGCAAAACCCGTCATCAGGGGCTTGAGCTGCTCACGCGCCGTCAGAGCCTGGTCATCCGGCAGCCAGGCCATGGCCAGCAGTGACCAGGGCAATTCGGCCTTCAGAATTTTGACAGCCGCGTGTTTGAGCTCGGGCTGTTTCGAGCTCGGGCAGTAGGCCGAGGTGGTGAGGGCGTTGACGCCGGCCAGGGGCTGGCCGATGCTGGACAGGCCGCTCAGGTATTCGCCACCCCAATGCATGGCCATGAAGGCCTGGCTCATCGCCACTTCCGAAGCGGCCTCTACCTTCACGACGATGGAGCCGCGCTTGGAGGTGACATGCACTAGATCGCCCTCCTTGAGCTGGCGCCTGAGCATGTCCTGCGCATTCATCTGGATCGCCGGTTCGGCTACATGGCCAAACAGCCGGCCCAGCGTGCCGGTGCGGCTCATGCCGTGCCACTGGTCGCGCAGGCGGCCGGTGGTCAGCGAGAACGGGTAACGTGATTCGCGTGGTTCGGCCACCGGCTTGTAGACGGTGTTGACGAAGCGGGCCTTGCCGTCGGCGGTGGGGAAAATGCCGTCTTCATAGAGCCGCACCTTGCCGGTGCTTTCGCCTTCACGCAGCGGCCACTGCTGCGGCGCGGCTTCGAGCATCGCGTAACTCATGCCGGTGATGTCGAGGTCGCGGCCGCGGGTGGATTCGCGGTGCTCGTTCCAAATCGCTTCAACGCCAGTCGCCTGGTCGGTCAACGAATAGGGGAAAAGCGAGCAGACGGGCAGGCCCTCACCCCCGCCCTCTCCCAGAGGGAGAGGGTGCAAGAGTAGCCGCGAAGCGCGTCGGCCCGCCTCGGTAATGGTTTCCTCTCCCTCTCCCTCTCCCTCTGGGAGAGGGTTGGGGTGAGGGCTCTTTGCACCCAGCAGATGTTCAAGCCGCCTTGCAAAAGCCACCGCAATCGACCAGTCGTGGCGAGTTTCGCCCGGTGCTGCAACCGCCTGCAACACGCGGCTGACGCGGCGCTCGCTGTTGGTCACGGTGCCGGTTTTTTCGCCCCAGGTGGTGGCGGGCAGCAGCAGGTCGGCAAACTCGCAGGTGGCGGTGGTGGCGAAAGCTTCCTGCACGATGACCAGCTCGGCGCGGGCCAGGGCGCGCCGCACGGTGGCCTGGTCGGGCATGGACTGGGCCGGGTTGGTGCAGGCAATCCACAAGGCCTTGATTTCGCCGTCGGCAGCGGCCTGAAACATTTCGACCGCGGTTTTTCCGGGTTTTTCCGGCACCGAGGGCACGCCCCACAGCGCGGCAACTTCGGCGCGGTGCTGCGGGTTGGCCAGATCCCGGTGCGCGCTTAATAGATTCGCCATGCCGCCGACCTCGCGCCCGCCCATGGCATTGGGCTGGCCGGTCAGCGAAAAAGGCCCGGCGCCGGGTTTGCCGATCTGGGCGGTCGCCAGGTGCAGGTTGATCAGTGCCGCATTTTTGGCGGTGCCGCTGCTCGACTGGTTCAGGCCCTGGCAATACAGGCTCAAGGTGGCGGTCGAGGTGGCAAACAGTTTGGCGGCGGCGAACAGGTCTTCTTTGGTGATGCCGCAAGTTTGCGACACCAGGTCGGGTGTGTAATCGCGCACCGTGGTTTTCAGCGCTTCAAAGCCACTGGTGTGTTCTGCGATGTAGCCGGGCTGGGTCCAGCCATCCCACAGCATGATGTGCAGCATGCCGTTGAAAAGCATGACATCGGTGCCGGGCTGTAAGGGTAGGTACAGGTCGGCAATGCCTGCGGTGTCGGTGCGGCGCGGATCGCAATAAATGATCTTCAGCGCCGGGTTGGCGGCTTTGGCGTCTTCAATGCGCCGGAAAAGAATCGGGTGCGCGTAGGCGGTGTTGCTGCCGACGATGAAGATGCACTGCGCATGATTTACGTCGTCGTAGCAGCTCGGAGGCGCATCGGCACCCAAGGTCTGTTTGTAGCCGGCCACCGCGCTGCTCATGCACAGGCGCGAGTTGGTATCGACGTTGTTGGTGCCTATCAGGCCCTTGGCGAGTTTATTGAAGACGTAGTAGTCTTCGGTCAGCAGTTGGCCTGAAATATAGAAACCGACGGCATCGGGTCCGTGATCTGTGATGATTCGCGCGAAGCTTTCACTGGCAAAGTCCAGGGCGCTGTCCCAAGACACCCTTTTGGGCGCTTCATGCCGGTGCTCGCGTCGCATCGGGTGCAGCAGCCGCGTTTGCCGCGTGACGGCGCTAGAAGCCGTCAGGTGCAGCGTTGAGCCCTTGGTGCAGAGACGCCCGAAGTTGGCCGGATGATCCGGATCGCCCCTGACGCCGGTGATCTGGTCATTCTGCGATTCGATGATCACTCCGCAGCCGACGCCGCAATAGGGACAGGTTGATCGCGTTTCAGTCATGTCGGCTTCAGTCGGCTTCGGTAAAGGGTGGCGTGCTCAAGAGCTGTGGGGTGCCTGCACAGCAAAGGTCTGGTCGCCGAGCGCGCCGATGGACGCGCCAGGGCCTGCCCGGGGTGGCAGCAGATCAATCGCCAGCGTGGACAGCTCGACGGCATCCAGGAACACTTCGCCTGCATCGACCTTGCAGGCGAATTTGGGCGTGCAGCCCTCGTCGGGCGCCCGGGCGCAGCCGTCGGCCAGACCGATCGTCATGTTGTGCAGCGGACAGGCGACGGTCTCGCCAAACACAATGCCCTGGCTCAAGGGGCCGCTCTTGTGCGGGCAGCGGTCGAGCAGGGCGAACACCTTGTCCTCGCTGTTGCGAAACACGGCCACATCCATGCCCTGCGGGCGCGACACCCGGCGCGCGCCGAGCACCGGGATGTCGTCTACGCGGCAAATCGTTGTCCATTCAGTCATTGCTATTCCTTTTGTAGCTGGTAGTTAAGGTAGGGCGTACGCTGGAGGCCTATTTCATCAATATCTTCGTAGGTCGGGTTAGCCGCAGGCGTAACCCGATATCGGCGAATACGGCGGCGGGTCGCGGGGATGTCGGGTTACGCTTCGCTAACCCGACCTACGAATTCAAACCACCGCAATCGGAATGAACTGGCGGGTGTCCACTTCCGCTTCCTTGAAGTCAAACCATGGATCGGGCTCGCCGTCGAGCGCAAATTGCAGCTGCTCCCAGAGCGCCTTGCGG
>JBKJOH010000352.1:0-7243 GCA_046593295.1 Polaromonas sp.
ATTGCAGTGCCGTCCGACTGGGCAAAGCTCTCAACTACAAAACTTGGCGGCGGTGTGCCTGAGACTACGTAGACGAACATCAGCTCTCCAAACACGAACTGGTAGGCATTGCGTCCCCCGAGGCGCGCCCAGGTTGGAGGCACTACCACACCGGTGACAAGTTCTCTCCCATTCATGAGGGTGAACATGAGGCACCCGTACTCCTCAGAGCGGCCTGGATTTTCGGCAAGAAGCATTGCGCGAAGTCGGGGTTCGTGTGGGCCGAGATCTACCTGCGAGAACGAGGGGAGGCTCGACACCCCTGCACGCCAGAGGACGGATAGCTGAAACAGCTTGAGCTTGGGGTAGTCAAGATCGGACAAATAGATGCGATTCCCGTCGTGACGCACCGATGCGGACACTCCTCCATTGAGCAGCTTGCTCATGTACTGTTCTGGCACAGAGAGTCGCTGCTCGCAGGGTACACACAAGAGCGGTTCGCGCAAACCTTTCTGCTTGTACTCGGTCGACTTTTCGGGGTCGACAGATATCTGCTCGAAACGGTGCTTGTCGTCGTAGAGCGTCTTGTATAGGAACTCCGGAATGATGTGCGAGGCAACAATTCGCGCCTCGCAGCAGCACAACGCGCATTTCATGGGGCCTAACGTGGAAGTCAAGCCGCAACGCTTTTTCGCGTTGTCGGGCTTGGACGATCAGTTAAATTTCTTGCCGGCCGAGACCTGCGAACTAGCCGGACCTCCAACTTACAGCCTAACGCGTCCGCATACTTGGTCAGTGTCGCAAGCGACGGCGAGTGCCGGCCGCTACCAGATTCCATTCGTGCTACGGCGGACTGAGTTGTGCCAATTTTCTCGGCTACCTGTGCTTGGGTCAGTCCCTGTGCAGCCCGCGCCTTCAGGAACTCGTCCAAGAGAGCAAATTCATCGGTCAGTTTTTCGTATTCCGCCTTTACCTCAGCATTTGCCAGTGCCTTGGTGCGAAGCTGTTTATGTGTCAACATTTTTCCACTCCTTCATGCGTTTTCGCGCAAGTGCCAATTCTTTGGGAGGTGTTTTATCGGTCTTCTTCACAAACTGATGGCGCATGACGATTTTGCGATCCACCAAGGTGCAGTAAAACACCCGCCCAATGCCTTCACGGGATTTCAAACGCAATTCGAAAAGACCCAAACTCATTGCCCGTGTGTGAGGCATTCCTAAATCAGGGCCAAACTCCACCATGCGATCAGTGCAATGAAAGTACCTAGCCAAAATACCCGTCGGCAACCCGAGGACATCTGCCTGCAACTTCTCATCGTGATATTTGATCTCCCACTTCATGCGAGAAATATAGCACGTTTGCGATAATTTGGCAGTGGTTGGTGCAAGTGCATTGTGTGAAATTTAACGTTTGACTTAAGCGGTCTGCCGGAGGCAGTTCCATTTGAAGCTCATGCAGCATGTTCTGCCCAAGGGTTTCAGTCGGGCGCGCAACTTTGGGTTTTTGCACACCAACAGCAAACGGCTGATCGCGCTGCTGCAACTGGTGCTGAAGATTGCCCCGAGCCCAGTGCCGGCTTGGGTCAAGCCGCGCCCGGCATTGCGCTGCCCATGCTGTGGCGAGGCGATGCAGATCGTGCGCAGGCGCATGTGCGCAGCAACGCCAGAGCGAGAACCCGACGAGACCTTGGTTGAGGTTGCGATGCTGTAAAGGGCCGCTCGATTCTCTCGACAAAGCAGGCCGCCTTTGGCTTGAAGGATGTGCTCGCTCAAAAACCCGATCAAGGGCGTTCCCATACTTCGTTGGACAAGGCTAAGGCTGAGCCAAAAAACCGAAACCCAGTAAAGTCAGGCTTTCGGTTTATTTCAAGTCACTCAAAGTCATGCTGTTTTTACTCTCGCCCGCCAAGTCGCTCGACTACGACACCCCGCCGCATGTCAGTGCGCACACCAAGCCGCTTTTCACTCGGCAATCAGCCCGGCTGATCGACATTCTCAAAACCAAAACACCGCAGCAGATCAGCACGCTGATGAAGCTGTCTGATGCCTTGTCGGGTTTGAATGTGGCGCGCTACCAGGTGTGGTCAGAAAAGTTCACCGCTAAAAATTCAAAGCAGGCGCTGCTGGCCTTTAACGGTGATGTGTACGAGGGCTTGAATGCAAAAAACCTCAGTGCTGCGCAGCTTGACTGGGCGCAAGACCATGTTTGTATTTTGAGCGGGCTGTATGGCGTGCTGCGCCCGCTGGACTGGATGCAACCCTACCGGCTGGAAATGGGTACGGCGCTCAAGACTGCTGAAGGCAGCAATCTGTACCACTTTTGGGGCTCGGAAATCTCAAGCTACTTGAACACCCGCGCTGCGCTGGATACCTCGCCTGTCATCATCAATCTGGCCAGCGAGGAGTACTTCAAGGCGGTGGACCAGCGGGCGCTGAAGGCGCGCGTCGTGAGCTGCGTGTTTGAAGACTTCAAGAGCGACAAGTACAAAATCATCAGCTTTCACGCCAAGCGCGCGCGCGGGTTGATGGTGCGCTATGCGATTGAGAAAAAAATAGCCACAGTCAAAAAGCTCGAAGGCTTTGATGTTGAGGGTTACCGCTTTGATGCTGCTGCATCAAAGCCCGACAGGCTGGTTTTCCGGCGCAAGTTTTCAGCTTGATTTTTGCGTGACTTTGGTTTGATCGTGCTTTCAGCCTGCGCCACATCCCTAGCTGTTCCGATGCCATCGCCGGGTGATGCGGGCAGCACGCTGGACGCTGGTGACAAGTGGGTTGAAGTTTTGCTGCGCCAGCACGACCCCGAGCTGGTGGTGTTCATTAATTTTTTGAGTGCGCCTGAGTGCGAAGCCCTAATGGACTTGGCACGACCACGCCTGTCGCGTTCACTCACCGTCGATATCAAAACCGGTGGCGAAGAACTCAACCCCAGCCGCACCAGTCAAGGCATGTTTTTTGAACGCCTTGAGAGCGCACTGGTACAGCGGATCGAGGCGCGTATCGCCAAGCTGTTAAGGTGGCCTGCGCGCAATGGCGAAGGTCTACAGGTGCTGCGATATGGCAAGGGAGCAGAGTACCGTCCACACTACGATTACTTTGATCCGGCAGAGCCGGGCACACAAGAGATACTCAAGCGCGGCGGTCAGCGGGTCGGCACACTCATCATGTACCTCAATGACCCTGAAAAAGGCGGTGCCACAGTCTTCCCTGAACTGGGCCTGAAAGTAAAGCCCAAGCGCGGCCAGGCGGTGTTCTTCAGCTACACCGAGCCACATCCGTCAACCCGCACGCTGCATGGTGGAGAGCCAGTGATGGCGGGTGAGAAATGGATTGCCACCAAGTGGCTCCGGGCGCGTGAATTTTCGTGATTCCCAGTATTAAAAAGCCTTGCAATCCAATAAAAACTGACGTTACCAGCTATGAAAATAAGAGCAAATAATATTGATATTGAAGTGCTTGACAGTGCGCCGGACGATTTATCGCGGCCTGTAGTGCTGCTCATCATGGGTCTCGGTATGCAGCTCATAGCCTGGCCACAGGCCATGGTTCAGGGCCTGGTGGATGCCGGCTTTCGTGTCGTGCGCTTTGACAACCGCGATGCAGGTTTAAGCCAGCATTTTGATGCTCTAGGTATGCCCAATTTGCTGTGGCAAGGCTTCAAGTACAAGCTGGGCCTTCACATCACGCCGCCCTATACCCTGACTGAGATGGCAGTGGATAGTCTGGGCGTACTTAACGCGCTAAAGATTGATAAGGCCCACGTCGTTGGCTTGAGCATGGGCGGCATGATTGCGCAGCGCGTTGCTTTACTCGCACCCGCCCGGGTCTTGAGCCTGACGAGCGTGATGAGTTCCAGCGGTGCGCGCGGCTTGCCCGCTGCAAGCGCTGAGGCCACCAAGGCGCTGCTCAGTCGTCCGGCCAATAAAGGCAAGCAGGCGGCTATCGATCATTCTGTCAAGCTGTTCAAGGTCATTGGTAGCCATGGCAGTACGTCTGGTTTTGAAATGCTTGACGCAGACCTGCGCCAGCGCGTGACGGAGGCCATAGAGCGCAGTTTTTACCCGCAGGGCATTGCCCGGCAAATGGTGAGCACCGTTGCCGATGATGCGCGAGCAAAAGCGCTGTCGGGCATCACCGCACCGACACTAGTGGTACACGGCAAGGCAGACCCGTTAGTCCCATTTGCCTGCGGCGAAGACACGGCCCGCCGCATTCCCGGTGCCACACTGGTGGGTGTTGAAGAGATGGGCCACGACTTGCCGCCGGGTGTGGTGGCGCGTTTGCTTGAGGTGATGATTCCACACTTCAAAAAAGCCGGAGCTGGCACCCCATGAACACGCCCGAGCAATCACAGCTAGGCAAGCCGTCGCCCTATGTTGACCAATACGACGCATCGCTTTTGTTCCCGATTCCGCGCGCAGACAAACGCGCAGAGATTGGCATCACAGGCACACCACCTTTTTTCGGTGCCGACATGTGGACAGCGTTTGAACTCAGCTGGCTGAACCTGCGCGGCAAGCCGCAAGTCGCGCTGGCGCACATCACCGTGCCCTGCGAGTCACCGAACATTGTCGAAAGCAAATCTTTCAAGCTCTACCTGAACAGTTTCAACAACACACGTTTTGCCGACGCACGCGATGTGCGCGAGCGCATTCGCGCCGACATCAACGCCGCAGCAGGCACCGGCGTGGGCGTGAAGACGCTGGGTCCGGAGCTGTTTAACCGTGAGCCGGTGCATGAAATGAGTGGCCTCAATCTCGACCGTCTTGACGTGGAGTGCATTCACTTCACACCCGCGCCCGAGTTGCTGTTTGCCGAGTTTGACGAAGCGCCGGTTGAAGAAATCCTCACCAGCAACCTGCTTAAAAGCAACTGCTTAGTCACTGGCCAGCCCGACTGGGGCAGTGTGCAGATCAGCTACTCAGGCCCGCAAATCAACCAGGAGGGCCTGCTGCAATACCTGGTGAGCTTTCGCAATCACAACGAGTTTCACGAGCAATGCGTTGAGCGCATCTTCATGGACGTATGGACGCGCTGCAAGCCGCACAAGCTGTCGGTGTATGCGCGCTACACCAGGCGCGGCGGGCTGGACATCAACCCGTTTCGCACCAGTCACCCACAGGGGCTGCCGCCCAATGTACGGATGGCGCGGCAGTAGGCCTTACAAGGCTTTTTGTATCAACGCGCCTTTGAACAGCACGGGGCCGGTGGGGCCGCGCTCGCTGGGCACGCCACCCAGCGGCTCTAGGCTGATGGCCAGGGTAGGCACGGCTTGCACTTGCGCTTGCGACACCGTCAAGTGCATCAACTTCTGGCCCGACAGCACACCCAGTGACTGCGGGCCTTGGCCCGGCGGCAGCGCCCACAGTTGCAGGGATTTGTCGCTGGCCTCGACATAGTTGCCCACGCGCTGCAAGGTCAACTGATTTTGCTTGGGGTCAAAGGTCACCAGCAACGAAGCCCCAGCCTGGGCGTCGGTCAGCACGGCCACGTACTCGACCCGGGGTAGGGTCTGCACTTGTTGGGTCAGCGCCGCAATTTGCTGGTCTTGCTGCTGACTCACGCTCAGGCCCAGCCAAACCGCCACGCCCGTGGCGGCGATGCCGGCCAAGGAAGCACCCCGCCACAGGCCCAGGTGTTGCCACCAACGGGCGCACGGCGGCGCGGGTGCGCGGGCGGCATGGGCCTGCTCGGCGGCAATCAGGTTGCTCAGCCGCGTCCACACTGCGGGCGCGGGGGTCACGCTCAACTGCAGTTCGTTGAGGCCAGCCAGTCTGAACCGCCACTCAAAAGCCGCAAAACGAATGGAAGCATCCTCCCGCGCCAGGGCTTCAAAACGACGCCTTGCGCCACCGCGCAGCGTGCCCAAAGCGTAATGGGCAGCCAAGGTCGGCAGCCGCTCAGAGGGGTGATGTAAATTCACATGACCCCCTTCAAACCAGCTGGGTCATGCAGCCGCGCAACTGCGCCAGGCCGCGGCGTATCCAGGTCTTGACCGTGCCCAAGGGCAGGCTCAACTGCTGGGCCAACTCGCTGTGACTCAGGTCGCGCAGGTAGGCCAGACTTATCACCTCACGCTGGCGTCTTTCCAGCTTGTCCATGCACTGCTGCAAGGCCTGCGCCTGTTCGCTGGCCAGGCGTTGCTCGGGTGGGGTGGGGGTATTGGAAGCCAATGACTCTTCCAGCACCTCGTCGAGTTCATCGGTCAGGTGGTTGCGCTCCACCGCTTTGCGCCGCAGCAAGTCCAAGGCGCGGCTGCGCACAATCAGGCTCATCCATGCACTGGCCGGGCTCAGTGCGCTGCGGAAATCTATAGCGGTGCGCCACACCGTTAAGTAGGCTTCTTGCACCACGTCTTCGGCCCACTCGGGCTGGCGCACGATGCGCAGGGCCAGCCCATGCATGCGGGGTGCGGTCAGGTCGTATAACTGTTTCATGGCGGCCTCATTCCTGGCCCCAATCTGGGCGATCAGGGCGTTGAGTTGCTCGGCTAGGTAGGCATCATCCATGCGCCCATTGTGTCCGATAAAACCAGTACGCAAAAGTGGCGTGCCTGGATTCGATCACGCGCCCAAAAAAATATTCAGGCCCGCCTTGAGTCCAACGCCACTTGGCGCGCGTATCTGTTGCGGGCAACGTCAATTGGGACGCATGCCGCCACCTGGGAATCCGCCGATGGTTCCAAGGTCACCGGCACCCAACAGGCGGTGGCACCTGGGGGCAGCGGCAACATTTCACTGCAACTGGTCAAGGCGAATCCGGCCAGCGGACCCGGTGCCATGCAGGGGATGAGCTATATCCAGCGGGTGGCGACCGCAGGAGGCGTTGCACCAGCGGCACCTTGCGGCGAAGCCAGCGTCGGCCAGAAACAGGTGGTGCCCTACCGGGCTGACTACATATTTTGGCGGGCGGCGTGAAAGCTTGAATCCAGTCTGGCGCAAACCGCGTATTCATTACATCGGGGAAAGGCGGACCCCGATGCCTGACAGGCACTCTCTACCGCTGACTCAACCACTTAGGAATTCATCATGAACACCATCATTGCAAATCGTCGCTCATTTTTGGGCACTTCCGGCGCATTGTCCGCAGTCGCCGTTGCCATGCTTGCCGGCAATGAAGCCATGGCACAAGGCATGGGCGCAGACACCAGCAAAGACACTGGCATCCTCAATGTCGCGCTCGGCCTAGAGCATGAGGCCATCAACGCCTACCAGCTGGGCGCCATGAGTGGCTTGTTGGAAAAAGGCGTGCTGGATGTGGCCGTGCTG